>JBLHNV010000192.1:0-5936 GCA_047623125.1 Janthinobacterium sp.
GAGGCAGCAGGTACAGGTACAGGTACAGCCTCAGCGCCCAATCCGATCCAGGCCCCCTTCAGCGCCACGCTGCCTTTCGTCGCGACCAAGCTGCCAGCCTTCAGGCTGGCGTCCCGGCTTTGAACCCAGACCTTGCCACCCACGGCGGGATTAATCTGACCCTTGAGCTCGACCTTGACGGCAACGAAGCCTTGCGCATTCCTGACAAAGACATAGACATCGGCAGCACTCCTGACCAGAGCGGCGGCGGGCACGCCGACGCTGCCGGCGGCGATCCGGCTACCGATATGGTTGGCCTCGACGAATTGATTGAGCTTCAGACAACCATCATTGCCCGCTTGTTGCGCGCGGATCAGCGTGCTTTGATTTGCGCCGCTGATCTGCCGTGAAATCGCAATCACCTTGGCCCGGCCGCACCCCTTCAATTGCAGCGCATCGCCGATGCGGATTTCCTGCGCCTGATGCGGCGACGCCTGAAATTCGATCCACAGCGCGCCATCCTTGCTGATGCGGGCGATCGGCATACCGGCTTCGATGCGCTGGCCGGGGTTCAGGTTGAGTTCGAGCAAGGTACCGCGCACACCGGCGTTAAGCGTCAGCAACGGCGACAGAGTATTGCTACTCAATAATTTATTCAGCTCGGCGATGCTCATGCCGGCGCCGCGCAACGCCTGATAACGCTCATCGGCGGCCAGACTGGCTTGCAACGCGCTGCCGCGACTATCCTGGAGCCGCGTCTGCGCGATGATGCCTTCCTGGAACAATTGCTCATCGCGCGCCTGTTTTTGCTGCGACAATCTGGCCTGGATCGCCAACTGCAGGTATTCGCGCTGCATCTCCATCAATGGCCCGCTGAACAGCACAGCAACTTTTGTTGCGGCCTGCACCTGTTGCAACGAATCCACATGGATGCTCTGGATCACGCCGGAAACAGCCGCGCTCACCAGCGTGATCGCGCTTGTCGGTGCCACCACCAGGCCCGACAAATGCAAGCCCTGGTCAACTTCAAGCATGTTTGCTGGCGCGCCTGCGGCAGATTGCGCCGCTTCGGTGCGGATGCCGGAGCGCTCGATTTGCTGTGCGCTGATGCGGATCTGGCTGCTGGCTTCCGTTTGGGCTTGGGCTTGGGCCAGTGTCGCGCACAGCGCCAGCGCCGCACAGGCGCAAATACGGCACCGAATGACGTTACGGCAAACGGGGAGAAGCAAGCGGGCGATGGACATGGGGGTTCACTGTAGTGTCAAATGGGAATCATGATGGGCTAGAGTCCTTAAGAAATTCTTAACAAGCGTGCCATAAAATAGACTCCAGGCGCCAGAATACATAAACAAACGATAACAAACAGTAACAAACAGCAATAAGCGGCAACAAATAAAAAATAATGCAACAACCGAAGGGGTAAGGATGCGTTTACTACTGGTGGAAGACGATCCGCAACTGGGCCGCGCAACTCAGATCGGGCTGGACCAGTGCGGCTATGCCGTCGATTGGGTGCATTGCGGTGCAAGCGCACTGACCGCCGCCAGGCTGCATGAATACAGCTGCGTGCTGCTCGACCTGGGGCTGCCCAACGAGGATGGCACGGTAGTGCTGCGCAAATTGCGCGGGTCCGGCTTTACCGGCGCGATCTTGATCGTGACCGCGCGCGACCAGATCAAGGACCGGGTTGCCGGGCTCGACGCCGGCGCCGACGATTTCATCATCAAGCCATTCGATCTCGATGAACTGGCGGCCCGCATCCGCGCCGCCAGCCGCCGGGTTTCTGGGCGCACACAGGAATGGATCCGCCATGGCGCTATCTCGATCGACGTCGCGGCCAGGCTGGTGCAGCTGGATCAGCAGCCGGTCGCGTTGACCAGTCGCGAATTCGCGATCCTGCTGATGCTGATCGAACATGCGGGCCAGATCATCAGCCGCGAACGCCTCGAAGAAGCGCTGTACGGCTGGGGCGAGGAAATTGAAAGTAATGCGATCCAGGTCCACATTCATCATTTACGCAAAAAACTGGGCAAAAATGTGATCCGGACCCTGCATGCGGTCGGCTATACGGCCGACAAGCCGCCAGCATCTGCGCCATGAGCGGAAACTGGTCATTGCGGCGCACCTTGCTGGCCATCATGCTGGTGCTGAGCGTCTCGGTGTGGAGCGTCAGCGCCGTCATCGTGTATCTGGATGCCGATGACGAAAGCCACGAATTGTTCGACCAGTCGCTGGCGGAAACGGCGCATCTGCTGCTGACGCTGGCCGACCATGAAGTCGCCGAGCGAATGGCGATGTCGCCCGCAGCGCTGGCGGAATCGGATAATCAAACAACAGGGCAATATCTGCTGTTCCAGATATGGAATGACAGCGGGCATCTGCTGTACAAAAACAAGGGCGCACCGGACACGCCTTTTGCCAGCAAAGGCAAGCCCGGCTTTGGCTGGACGACGATGAATGGCAAACGCTGGCGCAGCTACGTCGCATGGGACCAGAGCCGGCACTTGCAGATACAAGTCGGGGAACCGGCCAGCCACCGCAAGGAAATCAGCGGCCGCTTTGCCTACAAATTGCTGCTGTTTGCGATGTTGGTCTTGCCACTGCTGGCCACTGGCATCTGGTGGGCGGTCAACCGCGTGTTCCGGACGCTGCAAGAATCGGCGGATCAGGTGTCGCAGCGCACGCCCAACGATTTGCGCGAGGTGAGCCTGGCAGGCACACCGAGCGAAGTCCATCCTTTGCTGCATGCGGTCAATCGGCTGTTCGAACGGGTCAGCCGCACTCTGGAGCATGAGCAGCGCTTCACCGCCGATGCAGCGCATGAATTGCGCACGCCGCTCGCTGCGATCAAGACCAATCTGCAAGTAATACAGCGCGCCCGCAACGATGCCGAGCGCACAGAATTCATCACCGGACTCGGCGTCAGCGTCGACCGCGCGACCCGGCTGGTTGAGCAATTGATGACGCTGGCCAGGCTGGACCCGCAATACGACCAACATCGTGCGCTCGAAAGACTGGACCTGTCGGCATTGCTGGCGACCCAACTGCCTGAACTGCGCGCCCAAGCGGCCAAGCGGCCAAGCGGCAATTGCATTTCGACGCGACGCTGACAGCGGCGCCGTGTTACGTGCACCAGGCCAGTTTTCTGATCCTGCTACGCAACCTGATGGATAATGCGATGCGCTACACGCTAGCGGGCGGGCGCGTGCATTTGACATGCGGCGTCCATCAAGACCAAGTGTGCCTGAGCATCGCCGATTCCGGCCCCGGCATTGCGCCTGCCATGCGTTCGCGCGTGTTCGACCGCTTTTTCAGGCTATCCGATGCGGGCCAATCGGGCAGCGGCCTGGGGCTGTCGATCGTCAAGCGCATCGCCGAAGCTCACCGGGCCACGGTCGCGTTGTCGGAGGGGGTAGACGGCGCCGGACTCATGGTCACGATCACCTTTGCGCCAGAGCCGCCCGCCAACCAGAGCTCAATCGCTTAGTCGCTTAGTGGCTCAGTGGCTCAGTGGCTCAGTGGCTCAGTCGCTTAGTGGCTCAGTGGCGCGATGGCAATATGCGGCGCAGCGTATTGTCGCGCACGATGTAATGGTGGTACAGCCCGACTATGGCGTGCAAGCCGATCAGGAAATAGCCGACCGTGGCGAACGTTTCATGGAGTTCCTTGATCTGCTTCCCCAATTCCTTGTTTTCGGCGATCAGCGCCGCCAACTGCACGCCAAAAAAGACGGCATCGGCTTGCCTTCGGCGCTCAGCAATAACCAACCAAGCAAGGGCATGCCTATCATGAAGGCGTACAACGCCACCTTCATCGCCAGCGCTAAACGCATCTGCCATTTGGGCGCAGCAGGCTTGATGTCCGGAGTTGTGCCGATCAATGCGAACGCCAGGCGCAGCCAGACCAGACCAAACACCGACAAGCCCAGCATGTAATGCCAGGTCTTGATGCCATCGCGCAACGCGCTGCCTTTCGGGTAAATCCCCCGCAATTCCATGCACGCATAGACTGCGATGAGCAGCAACAGCATCAGCCAGTGCAATGCGATCGCTGGCGCGCCATATCTGGTCTGACTGTTTTTTAATCTCATGCTGAAACGCCTCGTTTTAGTGCGGTTATGACTTGCGTCGATCTGACAGATCGGCAGCGCCATCTTAGTGCGCACACATGAAGGAAATATTAAGGTCGCTGAACTTGCCACACCCTCGCCATCTGCCGGCGTCAAACTGAACGAAAAAGTCCCCGAACGAATAAAAGTAAACAACATTTCTGACCAAGCTGCAAGCCACATTCCCAATGAAATTGACTGGAAATAGCGGCAGCTTTATTGATGCGGCGCAAATTATTGGCATTCTTGGAATTGCCCTGCGGGATCGACACTATAATTTTTTAATATGAATTTTAGCAACAAAAAAGCGCAGCAACCCAACGCCACCGCGCTCACCAATGCCACAACGCCATGCACTGGCGAACCATCCGAACCCCCTATTCCTGGAAAGGTTTCATGCAAACCGCACCTCCCGGTACCGAAACCAGCGCAGCAATATCGGTCCCGACGCTGCCGGGCGTGTCCGTCCTCGCGATGGTCACCTGGGTCGCCGCATCGGCAAAAATGGGCTAAAAATATAAAGCAGGAAAAGAAGGAGACAGCATGCCCGACAGCACGACCAAACCCGTCTGTGCGTACCGCCTCGGCCTGAAAAAGAACCGGGCCAACTTCAGCGCGCTGTTGCCATTCAGTGCCATCGCCAAAGCCGCCGCCGCCGCCGTTTATCCTGACCGGATCGCACGGTCGCACGGTGAGCGCCGCATCTGCCGGGCCGCCACGGATGCCCGCTGCCGCCGCCTGGTTGCGACGCTGCTGCTACGCGGCGTCAAGGCTGGCGACATGGTGGCCGTGATAGTGCCGAACGTTCCGGTTGCGCGCGCAAATCAAGGAAAAAGCGGTGTGCACGACAGCCCCCCCACCGGCGTCATTTCAGCGGCAGTGACCAACAAGTTGCCCGACCCCGGCGCCATTGACATGCACCAGAGCGTGCACTGAACCTGCGAGGCGCAGCAGTGCGCCTTTGCCTATTGGAGTATCAAATGCCTTATGTAGCCCCCCTGAAAGACATGTTGTTCGTGATGACAGAACTCGCTGGCCTGGCCGCCGTCAATGCGCTGTCCGGCTGCGCCGACGCGACGCTGGATACAGCCGAAGCGGTGCTGGAAGAAAATGCCAAGTTTTGCAGCGCCGTGGTGGCGCCGCTGAACTGGCCCAGTGACAAAGAACCCAGCTATTTTCACGATGGCCAGGTGACAACGTCCCCTGGCTTCAAGCCCGCCTTCAAGGCCTTTGCCGAAGCTGGCTGGCAAGGCGTCGGCCATCCGCAAGAGTTCGGCGGCCAGGGCTTGCCGAAATTGCTGGCCACGCCGTGCATGGAAATGCTGAACTCGGCCAGCATCTCGTTCGGGTTGGTGGCGCTGCTGTCCGATGGCGCGATCGAGGCGCTGTTGATCGCCGGCAGCGATAAGCAGAAAGCGACCTATCTGGAACCGCTCATTTCCGGCAAATGGACCGGCACGATGAATCTGACCGAGCCGCAAGCGGGTTCCGACCTGGCGGCGGTGCGTACGCGCGCCGTGCCGCAGGGCGATGGCACGTACAAGCTGTTTGGTACCAAGATTTACATCACCTACGGCGAGCACGACATGGCCGAGAACATCATCCACCTGGTGCTGGCCAGAACGCCCGATGCACCGGCCGGCGTGAAGGGCATTTCGCTGTTCGTGGTGCCGAAATTTCTGGTCAATCCTGACGGCACGCCGGGTGCGCGCAATGATGTGTATTGCGTCTCGATCGAGCACAAGCTGGGCATCAAGGGCAGCCCGACTGCGGTGTTGCAATTTGGTGATCACGAGGGCGCAATCGGGACCCTGGTCGGCGCTGAAAACCGCGGTTTGGAATACATGTT
>JBLHNV010000193.1:0-5919 GCA_047623125.1 Janthinobacterium sp.
TATCTGGGTTACGCACAAGCGGCGCTGCAGCCGTGGTGGCACATGCCGGCGCCGCCGACTCAAGTACGCATCCTGCGCGCGACGCTGCTGCAAAGCACCCACCATTTTGATGCAGCGCTAAAGGATCTCGACGCGATCGTCGCGCTTGAACCCGACCATGCGCAAGCCTGGCTGACGCGCGCAACAGTGCTGACGGTGCGCGGCGAGTACACCAAGGCAAGCGCCAGTTGCGCGCGCCTGTCATCGCTGGCGAGCCAACTGGTCAGCATCACGTGCATTTCGACCATCGGCAGCTTGAGCGGGCGCGCCGCGATCAGTGAAAAATTGCTCGATACCACACTGCAAAGGAGCAACGCAGAACCCGCAATGCAAGTCTGGGTGCTGACAGTTCTCGCTGAAATGGCGGCGCGGCGCGGCGCGTCAAGCGTGGCCGAAGAACGCTTCCGGCGCGCATTGGCGCTGGCGCCGAACGATAGCTACCTGATGGGCGCCTACGCCGACTTGCTGCTCGACTTGCAACGCCCGAATGATGTCGTCAAGTTGCTCGAAGATCAATCCCGCATCGATGCGCTGCTGCTGCGCCACGCACTGGCTCTGCAACAAATTCCCGGTTCCAACAAGGTATTGGCGCCGATGGAAAAGGAATTGCGGGATCGCTTCAATGCCGCCATGCAGCGCGGCGACACCGTGCACCAGCGCGAACAAGCACGCTTCGAATTGAATTTGCACCGCGACCCGGCAATCGCGCTGACGCTGGCGCAAAAGAACTGGGCGGTGCAAAAGGAACCGGCCGATGTCCGCATTTACCTGGAAGCGGCACTCAAGGCCAACAATAGCGCGGGCGCAAAGCCGGTATTAAACTGGATCAAGGCCAGCGGCCTCGAAGACGTGGCCGTCAGCAAGCTTGTGTTGCAGCTGAAAGCGGGTTCATGATGCGCTTCTTTTTACGCTTCTTTTTACGCTTGTTTTCAGGCGTCTTTTTGAATGTTGCAGCAATGCCTCTGGCATTGCTGCTGGGCACTCTGGCGCTGCCGGCACAGGCCCACAAGCCCAGCGACAGCTACCTGACCTTGACCATCGCAGAGCGCCAAATTGACGGTCAATGGGACATCGCACTGCGCGATCTCAATTATGCGATCGGACTGGACCGCAATGACGATGGCAATCTGACGTGGGATGAAATCCGCAGCCAGCACCAAAACATCGCCAGCTACGCGCTCGATCGGCTCAGCCTGGCCACCGAGAAAGGCGTCTGCGCGATCACGGTCGGCGACCAGCTGATCGACCAGCATACCGACGGCGCCTACAGCGTGCTGCGGTTCCAGGCCAGTTGCCAGGAACCGGTATCCACGCTGAAGCTGGGCTACCATCTGTTCGCCGACCTTGATCCGCAGCACAAGGGACTGGTCAAGATCATGCATGACGCCAGCACATCGACGGCGATCTTCAGCCCGGAACAGGCGCAGCAATCGATTTCGCTGGTCAGCCCAAGCAAACTCAAGCAATTCTGGGACTACGTGCAGCACGGCACCTGGCACATCTGGATCGGTTTCGACCATATCTTGTTCCTGCTGTCGCTGCTGCTGCCAGCCGTGCTGGTCGCTGCCACCGGGCGCCCTTCGGACAGCCTGAAGGCCAGCTTGTTCGACGTGGTCAAAGTTGTCACTGCATTCACGCTGGCGCATTCGATCACGCTGACGCTGGCCAGCCTGTCCTTGATCTCGCTGCCGTCGCGGGCGATCGAATCATTGATCGCCGCGTCGGTCGTGCTGGCCGCGCTGAACAACATCGTGCCGCTGTTTCGCGGCCGCCGCCCGGTCGCCGCCTTCGTATTCGGCCTGATCCATGGCTTCGGCTTCGCCAGCGTGCTGGCCGATCTGGGCTTGCCGAGGGACACCTTCGCGCTCAGCCTGTTCGGCTTCAACCTCGGCGTCGAAATCGGCCAACTGGCGATCGTCGCCCTATTCCTGCCGGTCGCTTACCTGCTGCGGCGCACCTGGTTTTACCGCCAGTTGCTGACCAAGGGTTCGGCGCTGATCATGCTGCTGGCGAGCGTATGGCTGGTCGAGCGGGCGTTCGATGTGAAGCTGCTGCCGTTTTAACATGCATTTCCGCTACACTGGCAAACCCCGATGACCGCACCCGAAAGTCTTGCACCATGAATTCAACAGAAATCGACAACCGCGTTGACAGCGCCATTGATAACCCGATTGAAAACGTCAACGTCACTTCATTCGCGCAAATGCCGTCGCCGGCAGCGCTGCATGCCAAGCTGCCGCTGTCAGCTGCCGCCGGCGCCACCGTCGCGGCCGGACGCGCGGCGCTGCGTGACATCATCGACCGCAAGGACGATCGTTTGTTCGTCGTCGTCGGGCCTTGCTCGATCCACGACCCGGTCGCCGGCCTTGACTATGCGCGCCGGCTGAAGGCGTTGCAAGCCGAGGTGGCCGACACGATGCTGCTGGTAATGCGCGTCTATTTCGAAAAGCCGCGCACGACGACTGGCTGGAAAGGCTATGTCAACGACCCCGACATGGATGATTCATTTCGCGTCGATGTGGGCATGGAAAAAGCGCGCCGCTTCCTGCTCGACGTGTGCGAACTGGGCTTGCCAAGCGCGACCGAAGCACTCGATCCGATCGGCCCGCAATACCTGGGCGACCTGATCGCATGGACCGCCATCGGCGCGCGCACCACCGAATCGCAAACGCACCGCGAAATGTCATCGGGCCTGTCGACGCCGGTCGGCTTCAAGAATGGCACCGATGGCGACATCAGCATCGCCGTCAACGCCATCTTGTCGTCGGCGCATCCGCACGCCTTCCTCGGCATCAACAGCGATGGCAATGTTGCCGTCGTGCGCACGCGCGGCAACGCGTATGGCCATGTGGTGCTGCGCGGCGGCGATGGCCGGCCAAACTACGATTCGGTATCGATTGCGATGGCCGAACAGGCGCTCGCCAAGGCAAAATTGCCAGCCAACCTGGTCGTCGATTGCTCGCATGCGAACAGTTACAAGAACCCCGAATTGCAACCGCTGGTGATGGCCGACGTCATCAACCAGATTTGCCAGGGCAACACGTCGCTGGTGGGCGTGATGATCGAATCGAACCTGGTAAAAGGCAATCAGAAGATTCCGGTCGACCTGTCGCAACTGAAATACGGCTGTTCAGTGACGGACGGCTGCATCGACTGGGACACGACCGAAACCATGTTGCGCGATGCTGCGGCAAGGTTGCGCCAGCACCGCGCAATCTGATCAAGCGGCCTGCGAAAGCAGAGGGCCGGCCGAGCGGGCGACCATCTGCTTGAGTTCCGGCACGCAGGAACCGCAGTTGGTGCCGCACTTGAGCCTCGATTGCAGCGTCGCCAGTGTCTCGGGTTCGGACATCGTCTCCATCAATAGCAGCGTCTCGGCGATCTCGGTCTGCGCGACATTGAAGCAGCTGCAAACGACCTTGCCGCGCGGCGTAAAGCCTTGCGGCGCAATGTTTGACGGCGACAGCAGCAGGCGGCCGAACGGCGCCACCGGCGACTCGTCGGCCAGCGTTTGCTTGAGCCAGGACCCGGCGCCGATATCGCCGGCCAGCGCGACCGCTGCCAGCTTGCCATCTTGTACCAGGATATGGCGCGCATTGCCGCGCCGGCTATCGTCATAGCGCAGCACTTGCGCACCGCTTATCCCGAACAAAGCCTCGATCTCGCCCAGCAACGTCGGGTCGGCCGGATAATCGTCGGCCGCGCGCAGCAGCACGCCGACCTTGCCCTGGCTCGGCCCTGCGCCCGGTACCGGATCGGCCTGGCCTGTCTGATGCGACACGCTCGCGCCTGATCCAAACAAGGTGCACGACGCATACGCAAATTTCGCCATGTACGGCCGCAGCTGCGCCTGCAGCGCCAGCGCCGCATCAACCCAGCCGAACACCAGAAAACGCCACGGCAAATCGGCTTTCAGAATCTTGACCGCCGCATGTTTCAATTCCGGCTGCTTTGAACTCGGATCAAAAGCGCACTGCGTCAAGCCATTCACGCCATGACTGGCGCGCCCGGACAGATACTCCTGGCCCCAGTGCATGGCGATGAACGCCTGACTCGGGCGCATGTCAGCGCCCGCTTGCGCCGGCAAAATTTGCGTGCCGCGCCGGCTCGTCACGTGCACCAGATCACCCTCTTGCAACAGCAGCCGGTTCATGTCGGCGCGCTCAAGCACCACCGCTGCTTCGGCGGCATGCGAAAACGCATTCGCGACGGTAGCGCTACGGGTCATGCCGTGCCACTGGTCGCGCAAGCGGCCGGTATTCAAATGAAAGGGGTAGCGCGCATCGACCGGTTCGGTCACCGGCTGATAGGCGGTTGCGACGAAGCGCGCACGACCGTTGGCCGTCGGGAACACACCATCTTCATACAGCCGCTTCTTGCCGCAGCTGGCGCCTGCCGGATACGGCCATTGCTGCGGCCCGGCCTCATCGAGCAACTGGAATGACAAGCCGGTGATGTCGAGGTCAAGCCCACGGGTCGAGGCGCGATGTTCGTTCCAGATCTGTTCAGTACCGGCGTAAGCGAACGGCGCAGCAGGTTTTTTCAATAGCGGCGCCAGCGCACTGGCGAAGTCGCCGACAATTTCCCAGTCGTGGCGGGCCTGCCCCGGTTTCGGCAAGACCGGATGCACGCGCGTGATGCGGCGCTCGGAATTGGTGACTGTGCCTTCCTTTTCACCCCAGGTCGAGGCCGGCAGCAGCACGTCGGCGTACGCCACCGTGGCACTCGTCACGAACGCTTCCTGAACGATGACCAGCTCGGCTTTTTCCAGCGCGGCGCGGATCAGTTTCTGGTCCGGCATCGATTGCGCCGGGTTGGTGCAGGCGATCCACAATATCTTGATCTCGCCGCTGGCCACCGCTTCGAACATCTCGACAGCCGTCTTGCCAGGTTTGCTCGGGACCTCGGGCACACCCCACAGCGCGGCCACTTCGGCGCGGTGCCGGGGGTTGGCCAGGTCGCGGTGCGCCGACAACAAGTTGGCCATGCCGCCCACTTCGCGCCCGCCCATCGCATTGGGCTGGCCGGTCAGCGAAAAAGGCCCGGCCCCGGGTTTGCCGATCTGACGCGTGGCCAAGTGCAAATTGATCAGCGCCGCATTTTTCGCGGTGCCCGACGACGACTGGTTCAAGCCCTGGCAATACAGCGACAAGGCCGCGCGCGACTGGCCAAACCAGCGCGCGGCCTGGATCAAGTCGGCTTCAGGAATACCGCACACTTGCGCCACCAGCGCCGGCGGATAATCGCGCACTATCTGTTTGAGTTCGGCAAAACCGTCGGTATGGGTGGCGATGAAATGTCGGTCCAGCATGCCTTCTTGCAGGCAGATGTGCAGCATGCCATTGAACAACGCGACATCGGTGCCAGGCAAGATCGGCAAAAACAGGTCGGCATCTTGCGCGGTGTCGGTACGGCGCGGATCGGCGACGATGACCTTCATCTGCACATTGCGCTTGCGCGCATCTTCAAGCCGGCGATACAGCACCGGGTGCGCATACGCCATGTTCGAGCCGACGATGAAAATGACGTCGGCTTCGTCGATATCGTCATAGCAGCAAGGCGGCGCATCGGCGCCTAAAGTCTGCTTGTAACCGGCGACGGCGGACGACATGCACAGGCGCGAATTGGTGTCGATGTTGTTGGTGCCGATCAAGCCCTTGGCCAGCTTGTTGAACACGTAGTAATCCTCGGTCATCAACTGGCCGGAGATGTAGAAACCGACGCTGTCGGGACCGTGCATGGCAATCGTGGTGGCGAATTTTTGCGCGATGAAGGCCAGCGTGTCATCCCACGATGCGTGGGCGCGGGCGTTGCCGCGTGCGCTGCGCATTTCGGGCACCAAAGCACGCACCTGTTGCTGCACCAGCGGCGCAGCGCTCA
>JBLHNV010000194.1:0-5859 GCA_047623125.1 Janthinobacterium sp.
CCGATCTGGATCACCCTGATGCTGTTTTGCGTCGCCTGGTTACGTACCAGAAGCGGCCTTGAATGGCCGCTGGTCGGAGCGATCTTGCTCAGCTTTACCGGCGTCGTACTGCTGCTGCAACCGGCCTTCCATGCGCAGCAATTGGGCAGCGCAATGGTGGCGCTGATATCGGGCATGCTGTCCGCGCTGGCGTATCTGCAAGTGCGCAGGCTGGGACTGATGGGCGAACCGGAATACCGCGTCGTGTTTTATTTTTCGATCGTCAATGTGGCAGCGGGCGTGCTGGGCCACGTGGCCGGCGCCGGCGTGCTGAACTGGCATGCCCACAGCAGCGTTCAGGATGTCGCGCTGCTATTGGTCATTGGCTTGTCGGCAACGATGGCGCAAATGGCCATGACACGCGCTTACCGTCTCGGCAACACGCTGGTCGTGGCCAACTTGCAATATGCCGGCATCGTCTTTTCCAGCATCTGGGGCGTGCTCATTTTTGGCGACCTGTTCGCCTGGACCAGCTGGCTGGGGATCGCGCTGATCATCAGCTCCGGGATCGCCGCCACGTTCTATAATCACCGCAAAACCCAGCGTCACTTGGAACATAGCAAGCGATTCGGCGCGCAACGCAGCATGCCGCTGGGCAATAAATTCAGTCATCATCGGATCGGCCTGCAACCGACCCGCGCCCGCGCAGCCAACGATCCGAACTGACCCGACTTTCCATCACTTCCAGCAAAGGATGAACGATGTACACGACCTTGATCAGCAGCACGGACCTGGCAACCCACATGGCAGAGCCGAACTGGGTCATCCTCGATTGCCGCCATGACTTGATGCATCCGGGCGCCGGGCGCGCCGCTTATGACAGCGCGCACATTCCACTGAGCCGTTTTGCCAATCTAGACCAAGACCTGTCGGGCCCCAGGCATGGCCCGGACGGTTGCTTTCAAGGCCGCCATCCGCTGCCCGAACGGGCCGTGCTGCTGCAAGCGCTGCGCAACTGGGGCATCAACGATACCACGCAAGTCGTCGCTTACGATGCCCACGGCGGCATGTTCGCCGCAAGGCTGTGGTGGCTGCTGCGCTGGGTCGGGCATCGGGCGGTCGCGGTGCTCGATGGTGCTCTGGCCAACTGGCAAGGCGCGGATTTGCCGTTGACCCGGCAAGCGCCTGCGCTGGCCGTGGGCGGCAACATCGCCGACTTGCCGGCGCTGGTGACGATTGCCTCGAAAGAAGACCTGCTGATCAATCTCGTTAGCGGGCGTAGCAAAGTCATCGATGCGCGCGCACCAGACCGTTTTCGCGGTGAAAACGAAACCATCGACCCGGTCGGCGGCCATATCCCGGGCGCGTGCAACCGCTTCTTCAAGGACAATCTGGGCCCGGATGGGCGCTTCAAGAGCGCACTGCAATTACAAGCAGAATGGGGCATGCTGCTCGATGCGCCTGGCAATGCCATCATGCAATGCGGCTCCGGCGTCACCGCCTGCCATCACCTGCTGGCGCTCGAAGTGGCCGGCTTGTCCGGCGCGGCGCTGTACCCGGGATCTTGGAGCGAGTGGTGTTCCGATGCCTCGCGCCCGGTAGCCAAAGGCCCCTGAGCCCCGGCGACGCCGGCTGCCATCGATGCGTACGCGTACCCGGCATACCCGGTTGCGCGCTCAGCCGTGCGCGTGTCGCTGATGGGTCAGGAACAGTACGATAATGACGCCGAGCCCGATCAAGAGCACTTGCGGGATCGTTTCGCGCAGCGTCGAGCGACGCTGCATCTGCGGCATCAGGTCACTGACGGCGATATAGATGAAGCCCGACGAAGCAAACACCAGCACGTAGGGGATCAGGTTGCTGGCGCGGTCCAGCGTGAAATAGCCAAGCAAGCCACCCAGCACCGCCATCAGGCTGCATAGCAGGTTGAACAAATAGGCTCTGGTGCGCGAAAAACCGGCGTTCAGCAACACGATAAAGTCACCAATTTCCTGTGGAATTTCATGCGCGATGATAGCCAGGCCGGTAACCAGGCCCAGCTTCGGGTCAGCCAGGAACGCTGCCGCGATCAGGATGCCATCGGTGAAATTGTGCAAGCCATCACCAACCAGGATCATCCAGCCCGACTTGCCCGCTTCGTGCTTGTCGTGGCCGTGCGCGTGATGGTGGCCGTCGCCCTCATGGTGGTGCGAATGACGCAGTATTGCCAGCTTTTCCAGCAAGAAGAACGCCAGCAAGCCCGCCAGCAAGGTTGCAAACAGGCTGCGCGGGTCAGCTTGCGATTCGAACGCCTCCGGCAGTGCGTGCAACAGCGATGTCGAGAGCATGATGCCGACCGACAGGCTGACCATCCGTTCGACCATCTTTGACAATAGCGCAAAGGAAAAGATCGCCGCAGCCGTGATGCTGAAAACGCCGGCGATGGTCGTCGCAAGCAATATGGAGATAAGTATTGGATCGATGTTGAAACCTCTTTGCCCGAATTCTGCTGCGTTCTACCGGGTTTTACTGGTATCCACGACGCCGGCGCGCTCCAATTGCGCGCCCGCGGCAGCTAAGACCGGCATTCTACGCGCTCAGCTCACACCGCGCCATGGATCTTGAACCATGCCAGGCAACGCGCAAAGCCATCCTTGGCGTCAACGGCGACATAACTGGCGCGGTAATCGGCATGGAAGGCGTGGCCGGAGTCCGGATAGACGACGAATTGCGATTTGCTGCGGCCCGGCGCCAGCGCATCTTTCATTTCCCATATTGTCTCTGGCCCGATGCCGCCATCCATGCCACCGTACAAGCCCAGTACCGGCACCGTCAAGCCGGCGGCAATGTCGACCGGATTTTTCGGCAAGATAGCGTTGGGTACGCCCACCAGCCGGCCATACCATGCGACGCCCGCCTTGAGTGCCGGATTGTGCGCCGCGTACAGCCACGTGATGCGCCCGCCCCAGCAAAAGCCGGTGATGCCCATGCGCAAAATGTCGCCACCGTTTTTTTCCGCCCAGGCCACGCAGGCATCGAGATCTTGCATCACTTGCCGGTCCGGCGTCTTGCCGACGATGTCCGTCATCAGTGCGGGAACCGACGCAACCTTGGCCGGGTCGCCCTGGCGCACGAACAATTGCGGCGCCAGCGCCAGATAACCGAGCTTGGCGAAGCGGCGCGCGACATCGGCGATGTGTTCATGCACGCCAAAGATCTCGGAAATCACCAGAACGACGGGTAAATTCGTCGCGCCTTGCGGCTGCGCGCGGTACACCGGCACGCTCGTGCCATCCACATCGAGCATCACGGTGCCAGCCGTCAAGCCGACGCTGTCGGTCTTGATCACGCTTTGCGCGGCGACCGGCAGCGTGGCCAGCGCGAATCCTGAACCCAGCGCGACTTTCAGAAAATCACGCCGCTCCAAAGCATCAGAGAGACGACTCTGGCCCAGCAAACTGGCGCAATCTTGCTTCAAATTTTCCATCTGCATGCTCCTGATGTGGTGGTAATTTCAATCCGGCAGTACGAAGTTTAGTGCCCTCTTCAGTGCGCTTCATCCCAGTTTTTGCCGATGCCCACTTCGGCGGTCAAAGGCACCCTCAGGCTGGCCACGCCGGCCATCAATTCGGGCAAGCGCAAGCGCACCAACTCAAGCTCTGCCTGCGGCACTTCAAGCACCAGTTCGTCGTGCACCTGCATGATCATTTTCGTTGCCAGGCCATCGGTTTCGAGCCAGTCTTGCACCGCGACCATGGCCAGCTTGATCAGGTCGGCGGCCGTGCCCTGCATCGGCGCGTTGATTGCGGCGCGCTCGGCGCCCTGACGGCGCGGACCATTCGGCGAATTGATTTCAGGCAGCCAGAGCCGGCGCCCGAACACCGTTTCGACATAGCCGCGCGCCTTGGCATCAAGCCGGGTCTGATCCATGTATTGCTTGACGCCCGAAAAGCGGGCGAAATAACGGTCGATATAGCTTTGCGCGGCAGAGCGCTCGACGCCCAGGTTGCCGGCCAGGCCAAATGCGCTCATGCCGTAAATCAAGCCGAAATTGATCACTTTTGCATAGCGCCGCTGCTCCGCTTGCACGTCCGCGGATGGCACGCCGAAGATCTCGGCGGCGGTGGCACGGTGGATGTCCACGCCTTCGGCAAAAGCGCGCAGCATCGCCTCGTCGCCGGAAATGTGCGCCATGATGCGCAACTCGATTTGGGAATAGTCGGCCGACACAATCACACTGCCGGGCGGTGCGATGAACGCTTCGCGGATGCGGCGCCCTTCCTTGCTGCGAATCGGAATATTTTGCAAGTTCGGATCGTTCGACGCGAGGCGCCCCGTGACCGCTACCGCTTGCGCGTAATTGGTGTGGACCCGGCCGGTGCTGCGGTTCACCATCTTGGGCAGTTTGTCAGCGTAAGTCGACTTCAGCTTGGCCAGGCCGCGATATTCGAGCAGCACCTTGGGCAGCGGAAAATCCTCAGCCAGCTTTTGCAGCACGGCTTCATCGGTCGATGGCGCGCCGGTCGGCGTTTTCTTGACGACCGGCAGCTTGAGCTTGTCGAAGAAAATCTCGCCCAGTTGCTTTGGCGAATTCAAGTTGAAAGGCTGACCAGCCAGTTGGTACGCCGTTTGTTCCAGTTCGGCGATGCGCAAGCCCAGTTCGCCCGACTGGATCGCCAGCAAGTCGCTGTCGATCAAGACGCCGTTGCGCTCGATTTTTTGCAGCACCACGGCAGTGGGCATTTCGATCGCGCGGTAAATGTGTTTGAGTTTTTCATCGCTATCCACGTGCGGCCACATCGCCTGATGCAGGCGCAGCGTGATGTCGGCATCTTCGGCCGCGTACTCGGTCGCGATGTCGATGCCGACCTGGTCGAAGCAGATCTGGCTGGCGCCCTTGCCGCATACGTCAAAAAAGGAAATCGTCTTGTGGTTCAAATGGCGCAGCGCCAGGCTATCCATGTCGTGCGCCTTGTGCGACTCGAACACATACGATTGCAGCAAGGTATCGTGCAAAATGCCGCGCAGCGTCACGCCGTGATTGGCGAAAATATGACTGTCATACTTCAGGTTCTGGCCCAGCTTCGGCTTGGCCGGGTCTTCCAGCCAGGGTTGAAGTTTTTTGAGCACCAGTTCGCGCGCCAATTGCTGCGGCGCGCCGACGTAGCAATGCGCCAGCGGAATGTAAGCCGCCGTGCCCGCTTCGCAGCACAGCGAAATGCCGACCATCTGCGCCGTCATCGGCTCCAGCGACGTGGTTTCGGTATCGATGGCCGTCAGCGCCGCGCCATTGATGCGCGCCAGCCACACGTCCAGCTGAGCTTCGGTCAGTACGGTTTCATACGCCCGCACAACGGAGTCGGCGGCGCCGAACTGGTCGCCGCTGTCATGATCGGCGCCGACCGGGGAATCGAGCTTCGCTGCAGCGCGGTCGGGCGCAGCAGCGTTGCCGGCGATTTCGCGCAGCCAGGTCTTGAAGCCATAGCGCGCATAAAACGCGACCAGCGTTTCCGTATCTTCCGGCTGCGCCTGCAGCGATGCGCAAATCGACGTCATGTGGGCGCTCAAATCGCAATCTGTCTTCACCGTAATCAGCACGCGCGCCTGCGGCAACCACGTCAAGGCAGCGCGCAAGTTGTCGCCGACAGCGCCCTTGATCTCCTGGGCATGTTCGATCACGCCGGCCAGGCTGTCGTATTGGGTCAGCCATTTGACAGCCGTCTTCGGGCCGACCTTGGCCACGCCGGGCACGTTGTCGACGCTATCGCCGATCAACGACAGGTAATCGATGATGCGTCCGGGTGGCACGCCGAACTTGGCTACGACGCCCGCTTCATCGAGCTTTTCATTACTCATCGTGTTGATCAGCGTGACGTGGCCGTTGACCAGCTGGGCCAGGTC
>JBLHNV010000195.1:0-5847 GCA_047623125.1 Janthinobacterium sp.
CGCGTTCCATCCGGATGTGCGCAGGAAAGCGAGTTCATAAGCCGAGCCGCAACCGGGAATCAAACATGTCAACGGCGCATCGGCTGCGGCGACGAACTCGCGCAACGCTTGCGGCACGCCGCCGCTATCCCATGGCGTGAATTGACAGGCAAAGCGTTCATCCCAGAATGCCGGCAACAATGGATCACGCGCATGGAAAATTGGCGCACTAGTCATGAAAACGTATCATAAAAAATAATTCCAGCGCAAATACAGTTCCAGGCCAAGCGCCGCGACGACGACGACGCCAACCGCCACAATGATAAAGAGCAGCAAGCGGTTGGTGCGCTGCTGTTCAACGATCAAGGATTTGAGCAAGCGCGCATCTTCCTGATTCGGTTCGGACGCCAAGGTCAGCGCGCGGTGCACCAGGCGTGGCAATTGCGGCAGGATTTGCGCATAGCGCGGCGCTTCAGCCTTGAACCGGTCCAGAAAACCGCGCACGCCGACCTGATCGCCCATCCAGCGCTCGAGATAAGGCTTCGCCGTTTTCCACAGATCCAGATCCGGATCGAGCTGACGGCCCATGCCTTCAATGTTGAGCAGCGTCTTTTGCAGCAGCACCAGTTGTGGCTGAACTTCGACATTGAAGCGGCGCGAGGTCTGGAACAGGCGCAACAGAATCTGGCCGAACGAAATATCCTTCAGCGGCCGGTCGAAGATCGGTTCACAGCAGGCGCGCACCGCCGATTCGAGCTCATCGACGCGGGTCGCCCTGGGTGCCCAGCCTGATTCGATGTGCGCTTCGGCGACGCGCTTGTAATCGCGGCGGAAAAAAGCCAGAAAGTTTTGCGACAGATAATCCTTGTCGAAATCGTTCAGCGTGCCGACGATGCCGAAGTCGAGCGCGATATAGCGGCCCAGCGTTTCCGGCGCGACCGATACCAGGATATTGCCCGGATGCATGTCGGCGTGAAAGAAGCCGTCGCGAAACACTTGGGTGAAGAAAATCTCGACGCCATCGCGCGACAGCTTCTTCAAGTCAACGCCAGCTTGCAACAGGCGCGCCGTTTGCGACACCGGAATGCCGAACATGCGCTCCATCACGATCACGCTGCTGGAACAGAATTCCCAGTGCATTTCCGGCACCATCAGCAAGTTTGACTCGGCAAAATTGCGCCGCAACTGGCTGGCATTGGCCGCTTCGCGCATCAGGTCGAGTTCGTCGTGCAGGTATTTGTCGAATTCGCCGACCACTTCCTTCGGCTTCAGGCGCTTGCTGTCTGCCCACACGCGGGCGATCAAACCCGCTGCGAGATGCATCAGCGCGACATCTTCATCGATCAGCCTTTTCATGCCCGGACGCAACACCTTGACCGCCACTTGCCGGCCATCCTTCAGCGTGGCGAAATGCACTTGCGCGATCGACGCCGAAGCCACCGGCTTGCGCTCGAAATCGGCGAACAACTGATCCGGATGCGCGCCCAGCGACTTGATGATTTGCGCAATCGCCAGATCAGAATCAAACGGCGGCACCCGATCTTGCAGATGGGCCAGTTCATCGGCCAGGTCGGCATCCATCAGGTCGCGCCGGGTCGACAGAACCTGGCCAAACTTGACAAAGATCGGCCCCAGTTCTTCCAGCGCCATGCGCAGTCGTTCGCCGCGCGGCGCGCTGATGTCGCGCCAGAAGATGATGGCGTTGATCAGCTTGGCCGTGCGCGGCACCTTCAAGCCTGAAATAGCGATTTCATCGAGGCCGTATTTGATGACGACGCGAATGATTCTAAGCAGCCGCATGAATTTGAAAATCATGTCCGGTCCATTGCTGATGGGGGCAAAGTCTTGCGCGCCAGCGCCTTTTCAATCTTTTCGATGCGCTTGACGACGCGCTCGACATCGTCGCGCAAGCGCGTCACATCACCCCCATGGGCTTCGACGTCGGCCAGGCGCACCAGCATTGGCTGCTCTTCCAGAAAGTATTCAGCCACGTTCTCAGCCAGCCTTTGCTGACCAAGCAATGCGGCGGCACAGCCCTGCCGCACGCCGGCGGTGATGCGCTTCGCAGCGATCTGACCCACCACTTTTTCCAGATCGTGCTCGGCATCCCAGCGCACGGTTTTGCTCAACTGGGAAATCGCATTGGCAAACTCGGCATCACCGTCGATGTTCACATACGAAAATGCACGCTCGGGATTTTGTGCGATCAGCGGCAAATCGGCCAGCTTGAAGCGGATCGTCACACTGTTCGCCAGTCCGGGGTCGGCAGTCTGGACCAGCCCGTCGCCGCCCACACACAGATGCAGTACCAACGCGCCCGCATCGATACAAGCGATCTTGCCCGCGTGCCGCGCCAGCAGGCGACTGGCCCAGGGCTCTTGCGCCAATAAATGATTGATTACAGCGATAACAGGTGGCATCGGGAAGTCGCAATGAGTGCTGAGGTGGGTGGCAAGGGTGTGCACGACGAAGGGGACGCAGCGCGACCGTCTTTGCCAACGGGCCGGCGCAACCGCCGGCACCATCAAAATGCTGCGTTCAGGGGATTTGCTGTATGCCGGCCAGCACCCAGCCACTGTTGCCCGAAAGCGGCTTGGACATGTTCCACACTTCGGAAAACGGTTCGGCCAAGGCATCCTGGGCCGGCTTGATCATGCCTTTGAACTTGACGCTGGCCAGGTAATCGCTGGCCGATGTTTCGATGCCGAGCAACTCGGCATCGATCGTCACGACGTCGGTGAATTCAGGAGCGGCGCCACGTTCAGCGATCTGGATTTTCAGCTCGGCAAACACTTCCGGCGTCGTGAATTCGCGTATATCGTTGGCGTCGGCCTGATCCCAGGCCGCCTGCAAGCGGATGAAATTCGACTTCGCATGGCGCAGAAAGGCGGCCTCGTCGAAGTCCGCCGGCACGCCCCATTGGGCTGCTGCGGGTGGCGCGGGTACTACTTCAGTTGCGGGCATGGGTGCAGCCTTGTCCAACGACAAGGGCGCAGCCTTGTCCAACGACAAGGGCGCAGCCTTGTCCAGTGACGGGGGCGCGACCTTGTCCAGTGACGGGGGCGCGACCTCGAACGCCTGCGGCTGCAAGCGGGAGCCGATCTCGGGCGTGTTACCGGCGCTCTGGGGCATGTGCTCGAAGCCGCTCGCCAGAGGCGCGCTACCGTTCCTGGTTCGGATCATACGGTAGACGAAGAATCCGGCCAGCGCCAGCAGCGCGACCATCAGCAGCGAGCCGAGCGCGCCGCCCAGTCCCAGATGCGACAGCAACGCGCCGATGCCCAGCCCGAGCAAGGCGCCGCCGAGTATGTTTTTCCATGGACTGGCCGGCTTGGCAGCGGCCGCAGCAGTGCCGGCCGCGGGCACCGCAGCCGAACGAGGCACGGCAGCGGGCGCCGGCGCCTGAGCCTGGCGCGTGACGTTCGTCGACTGCCGTCCGAACGAACTACCGCCGCCCATCTTGCGCGCCTGCGCTTCGGTCAGCATCGTGATCGTCAACAGTGCCAGCATCAAGCCAACCAACCATTTTTTCATCGTCATGTCCAGCTCCTACAGTTTGATTCCGGTATGCAAAGCGGCGACACCTGCCGAGAGGTTGTAATACTGGACCCGCTCCAGGCCAGCGTCTTGCATCATCGCTTTCAAGGTTTCCTGGTCCGGATGCATGCGTATCGATTCGGCCAGATAACGGTAACTTTCGGCATCGCCGGCAATTTTCTGTCCCAGCCATGGCAATACCGAAAACGAGTAAACGTCATACGGTTTTTGCAGCGCTGTCGCCACTTTCGAAAATTCCAGCACCAGCAGTTTGCCACCGGGCTTCAGAACGCGCTGCATCTCAGCCAGCGCAGCATCCTTGTGCGTCATGTTGCGCAAGCCGAAAGCTACGCTGACGCGGTCAAAATAATTGTCCGGAAAGGGCAGTTTTTCAGCGTCGCACAGCAACGCAGGCGCCAGCAGGCCGCTATTGAGCAAGCGGTCACGCCCGACCCGCAGCATCGATTCATTGATGTCGGTCAGCCAGACTTCGCCGGTCGGTCCAGCTTGCCTGGCGAATGCCTTGGCCAGATCGCCGGTACCGCCAGCGATGTCGAGTACCCTGAAGCCCGGGCGCACCGCCGCATTCGCGATCGTGAAGGCTTTCCACAAGCGGTGCAAGCCGGCCGACATCAGATCGTTCATCACGTCGTATTTGGCGGCCACCGAATGGAACACCTTGGCGACCTGATGTACCTTGTCGCCTTCCTGGACGGTCTTGTAACCGAAATGGGTTGTATTTGTCATGGTCGTCGTATGGTCTGCGTCGTATTGACTGGATTCAATTTCATGTTGCTTCGCTTTCATTATACAAGCCCTGCCGCTTACTTACACGCATTGGTAATCCTCCGAACCGGAGAGAGGCCGGGCCAGTGCAGGGCAACCGAAAGTGGTTGAAAGCGCACAAGTCCACCCGGCTACGGCAGACATTTGCCCACATTGCCGGGACGCTTCATCAGTCGGAAACGGTCGTTTCGCGTAAAACGCATATTAAATTAATATAACATGTTATATTATTAATATTTTCTAAGGGCATTATTTTTCTGCGTACGCAGATCACTTTTTCGATCCGCAATCCGTTGGTAAAAAAATACCATAGTTACTCTTACGCAACTCCATGAGCATACCTTTGATCTTTCTGAAAACATGAAACCTGACGTCATCACATGGCAAGCAAATCAACAAACCACCATTACCGGACCAAAGTCTGACGTCATACAGGTAAAAAAACAAAATTCGAATCGGCATTAGGCATCGGGATCAATTGGTTTCTGGTATGGATCAGGGCTCTGCGCATATATCAATGGCCAAAAAATTTGCTCGTGTTCGTGCCTCTCATGACCTCTTTCGAATTCTCGGATTCGGAAAAAATCGCAGCGTCCTTTCATGGATTTCTATCGATGGGAATGGTCGCCTCCGCAACCTACCTGTTCAATGATCTGATCGATCTCGATTCCGATCGCAATCATCCTCGCAAGCGATTCAGGCCTCTGGCGTCGGGCGCCATCGGCATAGTTCAAGCCATCGCCACCATGCTGGTCATGCTGTCTGCCGGACTGGCTTTGGCCGTCAGCATTTCTCCCTTATTTGTAGCAGCAGTAGTCGCCTATCTGGTGCTCACCATCGCCTACTCTCTTTTCCTGAAACGCAAGATAATGATCGATGTATTGTGCCTGGCAGGACTTTACACTTGGCGCATCATTGCAGGCGCCATCGCGTTAAACCTCGATACGTCGAATTGGCTATTGGCCTTTTCAATGTTCCTGTTTCTGAGTCTCGCATTAATGAAACGCTGCGCCGAACTCATTAGCCTTGCGCAATCATCACAGACTGGTGCGAAGGGCAGAGGCTACCTGGTATCGGATACGGCGATTCTATCGGCATTTGGTGCAACATCAGGCTATCTTGCGGTACTGGTCATTGTATTTTATATCGACACCCCGACCACGGCGATCAACTACAATCATCCGCGCGCGCTATGGTTGCTGAGTCCGTTGTTGGTTTACTGGATTAGTCGCTTATGGATCAAGACAACAAGGGGCGAGATGCATGATGATCCTATCGTTTATGCCGCGCGAGATTTCTGTAGCTGGATTGTGTTGATAATATTTTGCGCCATTACGCTTTTTGCATGGCACATGCCAAAGTTCGACTCATGGAACCATCCTCTGGAAAAAATACGACTGTTCAGCATGACTTGCCACCTGTCCGATAATTTGCAATTATTCCTGGCATGATGGCGTTGCCCGACCTTTCCCTGATGCCGGCAGAAAAGAGCAACGCATTGACCGACTTTTCTTTTGCCGCGGCCGCACGCCTGTCGCCGCACTT
>JBLHNV010000196.1:0-5843 GCA_047623125.1 Janthinobacterium sp.
GGTATTCATGAACATCGCCAGAATCGTCGGCGCCGGGCCGTTGATCGTCATCGAGACCGACGTCGTCGGGCTGGTCAAATCAAAACCGTCGTACAGCACTTTCATGTCATCTAACGTCGCGATCGATACCCCGGAATTGCCGACCTTGCCGTAGATGTCGGGCCGCAGCGCCGGGTCGGCGCCGTATAGCGTGACCGAGTCGAATGCGGTCGACAGTCGCTTGGCATCCATGCCGGTCGATACCAGCTTGAAGCGGCGGTTGGTGCGAAAAGCGTCGCCTTCACCGGCGAACATGCGGGTCGGATCTTCATTTTCGCGCTTGAATGCGAATACGCCAGCCGTGTACGGAAACGAACCCGGCACGTTTTCCAGCATCAAAAAGCGCAGGATTTCGCCATGATCTTCGAAGCGCGGCAGCGCCACCTTGCGGATCTTGGTGCCCGACAGCGTCAGTTGCGTCAGTTTCGTGCGAATTTCCTTGTCGCGGATCTTGACGACATATTCGTCGCCCGCATAGGCCGCTTGCATGCTTGGCCACATCGCCAGCAGCTTCTTTTCATTGGCGCCAAGCAGATTGTCGCGCGCAATGATCAGCTCGTCGAAATCGGCCACATCCTTGCTGGCGGCAGCCAGCATGCGTTTGGATTGCTGCAATTGCTGGCGTTCGCGCGCCAGATTTACTTGCTTGTCGGTATTCTTGTGGTAGGCGCGCAGCGTGTCGGCGATTTCGGCCAGGTAGCGGCTGCGGCCTGGGGGCACGATGACGTTCTTGCCGCTCGAATGCTTGACCTCGGCCAGCGGCAGCTTGCCCGGTCTGACCGGAAAACCGAACTGCGCCAGTTTTGGCAGCAAGCCCTGATACAGCGCGGTCACGCCATCGTCGTTGAACCGCGACGCCTGCGTGCCGTAGACCGGCATGTCGCCCGGCGACTGGCTCCACAGTTCGCGGTTGCGCTGGTATTGCTTGGCGACATCGCGCAGCGCATCTTGCGAACCCTTGCGGTCGAACTTGTTGATCGCGATGACATCGGCAAAATCGAGCATGTCGATCTTTTCCAGCTGCGAGGCGGCGCCGAATTCGGGCGTCATCACGTACATGCTGAGATCGACGTGTTGCACGATCGCGGCATCGCCCTGGCCGATGCCCGACGTTTCGACGATGACCAGATCGAAGCCGGCCACCTTGCAGGCCGCGATCACGTCCGGCAGTGCCGGCGAAATTTCGGAACCGGCTTCGCGCGTGGCCAGCGAGCGCATGAATACGCGCGCCTGCGGCGCCTCTTCGGCGCCCCACGGATTGATCGCATTCATCCTGATCCGGTCGCCCAGCAGCGCGCCGCCCGACTTGCGGCGCGACGGATCGATCGAAATGATCGCGATGTTGACGGCGTCGCCCTGGTCGAGACGGATGCGGCGGATCAATTCATCGGTCAAGGACGATTTGCCCGCGCCGCCGGTGCCGGTGATGCCCAGTGTCGGCACAGGAAGAGTAGAGGCAATGGACAGCAACTCGGCGCGCAGAGCGGGCGCCGCCTTGTCGTTTTCCAGCGCCGTGATCAATTGTGCCAGCGGGCGATGGCGCGCAACAATGTCACCGCTGCGCAGCGCATCGAGCGTCGTCGGCGCATAGACTGACAAGTCGATGTCGCACATCTGGATCATCGATTCGATCATGCCGACCAGCCCCATGCGCTGGCCATCTTCCGGACTGAAAATCTTGGTCACGCCGTAGGCGTGCAGATCCGCGATTTCATCGGCCACGATGACGCCGCCGCCGCCGCCGAACACCTTGATATGGGCTCCGCCGCGCGCCTTCAGCAAGTCGATCATGTACTTGAAATACTCGACGTGACCGCCCTGGTAACTGGAAATTGCGATGCCTTGCACATCTTCGGTCAGCGCTGCGGTGACGACTTCCTCAACCGAACGGTTGTGACCCAGGTGGACCACTTCGACGCCGTTCGATTGCAGTATCCGGCGCATGATGTTGATCGACGCGTCGTGACCGTCAAACAGCGAGGCGGCGGTGACGAAACGCACCTTGTTGGCCAGCCGGCGTTGCTCAGGCGTGACGGGAATCTTGAGTGCGTTCGACAGGTCGTTCATGGTGTCCCTTGTTTTTGGCGTTATGTGTTGTGTAGTGCGTCAGGCGCGCTCTTCGAGCGGACCTGATGTCGGCGCAGGGTGTTTTCGTTAAAATATATTACGTTAACGTAAACGTCAAGCATGTAACGCAAAGATTGCCGCTTTTTGCGACATCGATTGCGCCTCGCTGATGAATAGTATGGCAAAAATCAAGCTGAAGGCTGATTTTTTAATGGCCGAAATGGATGTTTTTTCAATCGGCGCCAAGCGGGTTGGCGCCGGTGACTGGTCGCTGTCGCGACCTGACGCCAGCGCCGGATGCGACAGCGCCAGACGGGCCTAACTGGTGCCTGGCCATGGCGCCGGCGTCCTCAGTGGACCGGAGCGCTCACTCTCACCTTGCTTTAGTTGATCGGTCTGCTGGCCGACGTGACCCATCCCAGCGGCGTGGTCACCGTCGTCAGCAATTTCCCGCTGCCGGCGGCGTCAGGATCGAACGCTCAAGCGTAATGGACGTGGTTGGTAGTGTGGCAGGTGCGTTGCAGCATCGGGCGGCAACGCACCTTGGCTACGGACAAACAGGGGTCGGCATATTGTCCTGAATGGACATGACGCTGGTGGCAGATGCACCCGCATGATCGATCACGGTAATGGTGACATCATAGGTCGCCTGCGGAGTACTATAAACGGCCGGGAAGCATCGGGTGCCTTTTGTGCCCAGTCCGATGGTCAATATGGCTCCAGTAACCGATACGCTGGATTTTTCCTCGTCGCTGGTGTACGCACGATAGGGACCTGTGCCGCCATAAATATTGAGCGCTATCGGGTCCAGCAAGCTTTCACTGACTGTCAGCATGGCGGGTGATAGGCGCAGCAGCGACGAGGCCTGGTTGGCTATTAGCGTGAAGGTCCTTGTTTGCCCTAATGCATCGACGACGGCAACGGTGGTGATGCCGACATTATGCAACGTTGCTGTGAACGTGCCGCCGTCGCTGCCGATGACGTCTGGCGTCACGGTCGTGATGTTCGGGTTGTTGACCGTCACGGCATATGCGGGGGCACCGCCGCTGAGGCGGAAATTGAGGGTGTCGCCGACATTGGCGGATGCGCCATTAGGCAAGACATCGATCGGTGTGCTGGCTTTCTGGGCCACCGCCACATTGATCGTCACCGACCCGCTGGCCGCATCCTGCACGACAACTTGTGCATTGCCCGCTGCCATCGCGATGATGTTCAAAATCGAAGCTGTAGCGCCTGCATTTGCAACGGCCGTATTGCTGCTGGTGGCGGTGTAGGGGCCGATGCCGCCGCTGATGCTGTAACTCGATTGCGCACCGGTGGCGATGGTGATGTTGCCAGGCGCGGTGACGGCCAGGCTGGCGGGCGGATAAACCATCACGTTAACCGTCACCGACCGTCCTGCTGCATCGACCAGCGCAATTTGCGCCGCACCGCTGCTGGCAGCGCTGATGCTCAGTGTCGTACCGTTGATTCCAGCGCTTGCTGTGGCGACATTGCTGCTGGTCGCCGTATAAGGCGCCGCTCCGCCGCTGATTGTGTAATTGGCCGTGGCACCGATAACGATGACGCTGATATTGGGCGCGCTGGTGACCAGCGGAGTCGCGCTTGCTACCGTTACGTTGATCGTGACGTATCTGCCGCTCGCGTCGACGACGGCAATTTGGGCTGGGCCATCTTTTATCGCAAGTATGGTCAGCGTCGTGCCGCTGGCACTGACCGTCGCCACGCCGGTATTGCTGCTGGTGGCATTGTAGGGACCGCTGCCGCCGCCTACCGTGTAGTTGGCGTCGGTGCCGGTAGCAATCGTCACGGCGTTGGGCGCGGTCGTAAACAAGGGGTTGGCCGTGCCCATGGTCACGGCGATGTTAACGGTCCTGCCGGCTGCGTCGACGATCGCAATCTGGGCTGTGCCAACGCTGATGCCTTTGATGTTGAACGTCGTGCCGCTGACGCTGGTCGTGGCCACGTTGGCGTTGCTGCTGGTGGTAGTGTAGGGGCCGAAGCCGCCGCCTATCCTATAGCTTGGAGTGTTGCCGATGGCGATCGCAATCGCGCTGGGCGCGGTTGTGTACAGGTTGCTGCTGGCGCCGACCGTGACGCTGATAGTGACCGATTTGCCGCTCGCGTCGATGATGGCAATTTGGGTAGTGCCCTCGGTGATGCCTTTGATCTTCAGCGAGGTGCCGCTGACATCGGCTGTGGCGACGCCCGCATTACCACTGGTGGCGGTAAATGGGGCCGTGCCGCCGCCTATCGCATAGCCTGGGGTGCTGCCGGTGGCGATCGCAATGGCGCCGGGCGCCGTTGTAAACAACGTGTTTTCGGCGCCGACGGTGACATTGATATTGACCGTTTTGCCAGCTGTATCCACGACGGCTATTTGCGCATTGCCCGCCTCAAAGGCACTGATGCTCAACACGGAACCTGCGACGTTGGTGGAAACGACGCGGGCATTGCTGCCGGTGGCAGTATAGGGCGCCGTGCCGCCGTCGATCACGTAAGTGACGACACCGCCAAAAGGCAGCGTGATGGCGCTGGGGGCACTGGTAAATAATGGCAAGCTGACGACGCCGGAAGCCGTGCTGGGACAGCCCGGCAAATCACCGCTGCGCGCCGGATCGAGGTTGACGCAAGCGCCGCTCGTGTCGCCGCCGCTGCATGCGACCAGCGCTGCCGCCAGCATGCCGGTTGCGAGCAACCTTGTTGCCAATTTTCTTAACCTTGTAACTTCAAACATGTGCCACTCCCGGTGATCAATTGAATAGTTTTTTGGTTCAGTTCGCTGCCAGCGCATGGGCGAATTCGGTGCGCAGCGCAAGGGCCAGCGCAGCATCTTTGCCCAGTACCAGCTGCAGGTTCGGGCGGGCCGGCGCGTAAGGGCGGCGCACCAGGACGGCCACCCCTTTCAGCGCATGGTTCAGGGCCAGCGCTTCCTTTTCCAGGCCGCGCGTATACTGGATTTCAGTCTGTTGCTGACGGTACGGGCGCGCGTTGCCGAGCCGGCTCACGGCGATGCCGCGCCGAACCAGCAGTTGCTTCACTTGCAGCGCCATGCCGGTCACGCCATTGCCATTGACGATGGCCACGCGCGGCGGCTCCGATGGCGTTTTGACGCCACTCGCCGGCGCTGCAATCAGTTTTAATTGATACACATGGGGTTCGATCAGTACCAGTTCCATGCGTGGCTCCGGCTGCGCGGGCAGTACCGCCGGCATGGCCGAAATCGTTGCCGTGGTCGGCACTGACGCCGATGCCAACGCGGCGCCTGCAGACAGGCCAGCGGAGGTTTCGACTGCGGCGAGATTATTGCGCGCACGCTCATCGCCGGCATTAAGCGCCAATGCGCGCTTGAGCGCGTTCCTGGCGGCGGCGTAATCGCGCTGCAACAGGTAGACATAGCCGAGGTTGTTGTGCAGGTGCGCGGCCTCGGGAAAGTCGTCCATCAAGCGCAGCAGCGTTTGCTGTGCCTTGGCCAGGCGGCCTTGCAGCGCGAAAACGGTGGCCTGGGCGTTGTGCGGCGCCAGTTGCCGTCCATCGAGCGCGATTGCTGCGCCATAGGCTTTGATCGCCAGATCGAGTTCACCGCGCTGCTGGTGATATTTTCCCAACTGATACCAGCTTTCTGCAGTCTGCTCGGGCGAGTGGCTGATGCGCAGCACCGGTTGTATCGCCAGCGACTGCCTTGCGGGAAATGCCGCACATCCGGTCAGCAGCGTGCCAGCGACGGTCAGGGCCAT
>JBLHNV010000197.1:0-5835 GCA_047623125.1 Janthinobacterium sp.
GCCGTCGGGCGGGGCCGGTTTGCAGCATTTGGCCAGGGCCGTCATCAAGCCTTCGGTGCCGACCACCAGCACGCCAGAGTTGGCACCTTGCTCGACGCTCGAGGCGCGACTCTTGCCCAGCACCACCGCGTCTTCAGGCTCGGGCGCTTCGGTCGGCTCGTGCAATGCCTGCTCGATCTGGCGCAGGCTGAACTCGTCTTTGCCAACGGCCAGGAACAGTTCGTCGACCTTGGCAAAGCCCAGCTTTTGCGCCAGCATTTCCAGATTGACCGCGGTCTTGCCTTCACGCTGCAGCGTTTTTTCAACCAGCGCACGGCCATGCGCGAGCGTTTCCTGGGTATCGATCGCATGGAACCAGGCCCGCACCTTGGAGCGCGTGCGGGTACTGGCCGCATAACCGACACCGAGCCAGTCGCGCGACGGACCGGCCGTGCCGGGCGCCCCCTTGGCCGTGATGATTTCACAGGTCTGGCCATTTTTTAACGGTGTGTTGAGCTGCACCATGATGCCGTCGACGCGCGCGCCACGGCAACGATGACCGACATCGCTGTGCAAGTGATAGGCAAAATCGATCGGCGTGGCACCGACCGGCAATTCGAGCACGCGCGCTTGCGGCGTCAGCACAAATATGCGGTCGTCCAGCGTCGCCGATTTGAGCTTTTCGACCCATTGGCGCTGAATCTCTTCCTGTCCCACGACAGCGTCGGAGACATCGGACTTCCATGCCAGCAACTGGCGCAGCCAGGCGATTTTTTCATCGTATTTCTGGCCGGCGGAATTGGCACCCCCTCCCTCCTTGTAGCGCCAGTGCGCGGCCACGCCATATTCAGCGAAGCGGTGCATTTCATTGGTTCGGATCTGTACTTCGAGCGGACGGCCATCGTCGGCCATCACCACCGTATGCAACGACTGGTAACCGTTCGACTTCGGGCGCGAAATATAGTCGTCGAACTCTTTCGGGATCGGGGTCCAGATATTGTGCACCACACCCAGCACCGTGTAGCAAGCCTTGACGTCGGTCGCAATCACGCGAAAGGCGCGCACGTCATAGAGTTCATCGAAATCGAGCTCCTTGCCGCGCATCTTGCTCCAGATGCTATAGATATGCTTGGGCCGACCAAACACTTGCGCTTCGATGCCCGCTTGCGCCAGCTCCGTTTGCAGCCGCAAGATCGCCGACGTGACGAAGCCTTCGCGCATCATGCGTTTTTCTTCGAGCATCGTGGCGATGCGTTTGTAAGCATCCGGCTCGATGAAGCGAAATGACAAGTCTTCCAATTCCCACTTCAATTGCCAGATCCCGAGCCGGTTCGCCAACGGCGCGTACAAGTCCAGCGATTCTCGGCCATAAGCACGGGTCACTTCATTGAACAGCTTCTGATCCGCAAAATAGCGCAACGTCGTCACGCACGACGCCAGCCGCACCAGCACCACGCGCATGTCGGATGCCATCGCCAGCAGCATCTTGCGCAGCGTTTCGATTTGCGCCATGGTTTGCTGCGCGGCATTCTTGGCGCGCCCGTTGGCGGCGATCGGCACCTGCGTCAATGCGCGCAACCGGATCAACTGGCGCACGCCGATCGCCAGGTCACAGACCTGCTTGCCGAAGCGCTGCTCGATATCGACTACCCGGGCCGGGTCGAGCAGCGTCAACTGGAACACCAGTCCGACAATGCGGGTCTCGGCATCGCTGCGCAGGAACGCCAGCGTGGCGGCCACGCCGACAGAAAAATCGAAGGCACTCTGACCGATCGCGATGACCTTGTCGGCGTAAACCTCAGCGGCAAAATCGAGGGCCGCCAGAACTCTGGCTGACTCTTCTTCGCTCAGGCCGAGTAGCAATTGATCCGACGTTACCACGCCGGGCCCGGATATCGACACCATGGCTTACCTAACGCTCTGCGGCGGTGACGACGATTTCAACCAGACAGGCAGGATTGGCCAGCTTCGCTTCCACCGTTGCGCGCGGTGGCGTGTGGCCGGGCGCCGCCCATTCATCCCACTGCGCATTCATTGCAGGAAAGTACTTCATGTCGGCGAGGTAGATCTGGCAGTTCAGGATGCAGGTCTTGTCGCTGCCAGCCTCGGCCAATAGACGGTCGATGTGGCCCAGTACTTCACGCATCTGGGCGCCGATGTCGGGGTCAAGATCTTCGGCGATCTGGCCGGCCAGATAGATGGTGCCGTTATGAATGGCGACTTCGGACATGCGTTCGCCTACGTGCAATCGTTTGATTTCCATGCTATTTCTCAATCATTGTTTTTGGTTGATATTGGTTCAGGCCGATCCGATCAGAGATGCCTTGTTAACGGCGTCAGATCCGGTCCAGCAAAAATTGTCGTGCCAGCGCGATCTGGTCGGGATGCGTAAAAGTTGGCGCATGGCCGACACCGGGCAGTTCGACCAACTGGGCCTTCGGTCCGCGCGCGGTCATTCGTTGCGCCGTCTCGTGCGACAACAGATCGGAGTCCTGCCCTCTTACCAGCAATGTCGGGCAGACAATGGCATCGTAGGCGGCCCACAACCTTTCCTGGTCGGTGTGCGCCGACTCTGGCGTCGCATTTTGAAACGGCAACGCCAGGCCCAGGTCGTAGTGGCGGATCCATGTTCCATCGACATCCTGGCGCAGTACGTCGCTGGCAAGCTTGTGCCACTGCTGATCGGTATGCGGCCCGAAAGTGGCTGACATATCGCGGATGAATCGGGCCGCTTGCTCGAAACTGGGGAAGTGCACGTCCTGGCCGATGTAGTCGCCGATGCGCGCAAGAGCGTCCGGATTGAGCGTCGGGCCGATGTCGTTCAACACCAGTTTGCGCACCGGATTGCCCGGCAACGACGCCAGCACCATGCCGATCAAGCCCCCCATCGAGGTGCCGAACCAGTCGACCTTCTGCACTGCGTCAGGATCAAGCACGCGTGCCAGCAAAGTCACCATGTCGCTGACGTACTGGGGAATCTGATACAGGTTTTTATCTAGCAACCAGCTTGAGCGACCGCGCCCGACAATATCAGGGCAGATAACGCGGTACTCGCCTGCCATGGCTTGCGCGAGCGCATCGAAATCGCCGGAGACGCGCGTGACGCCATGTACGCACACCAGTACGTTCGGATTGTCACGCGCGCCCCACTCCTTGTAGGCCATGCTGTGCAAGCCGACCGGCGACATACACTGGACTGACTTTAATTTCGCCTCGATCATGCCGATTCCTTGTCAGATTCATATTTGTCACAAAATATACTACTATAGACAGATACACTTGAATAATAACCACATCTTACATTTTAAAGTAAAGGGCGCAGCGCCTGCCACACCGTCGAAAGCGGTGGCTGCGCGCATCTGGTCGTGCACGCCAAAAATACAACCGAAATACATGCTTGATAACCTTCACTAAGAGGACTGAATGACAAACACGATCTTGAACGGAAAAACCGCACTCGTTACCGGCTCCACCTCCGGCATCGGTCTGGGCATCGCCCGCGCACTGGCCGGCCAGGGTGCCAACATTCTATTCAACGGCTTCGGCGATGCCGCCGAAATCGCCCAATTGCAAGCCGACGTGGCGCGCGATTTCAGCGTGCAGGTGGCGCACCACAATGCCGACATGTCCAAACCAGCCGAGATCGAAGCAATGATCCAGTTTGCCAACGACCAGTTCGGCGGCGTCGACGTGCTGGTCAACAATGCCGGCATCCAGTTCGTCGCCGATGTCGCCGATTTTCCGACCGAGAAATGGGATGCGATCATCGCCATCAACCTCACGTCGGCTTTTCATACATCGCGCCTCGTGCTGCCGCAGATGAAGGCAAAAAACTGGGGCCGCATCATCAATGTGGCGTCGGTGCATGGTCTGGTCGGCTCGGTCCAGAAATCGGCGTATGTCGCGGCCAAGCACGGTTTGCTCGGATTGACCAAAGTCAGCGCACTCGAAATGGCCCATACCGGCGTCACCGTGAATGCGATCTGCCCCGGTTTCGTGCTGACGCCGCTGGTGCAAAAGCAGGTCGATGCGCGCGCAGCCAAAGATGGCATCAGCAATGATCTGGCCAAGCAAGCGCTACTGGCCGACAAGCAACCTTCGGGCGAATTCGTCACACCGGAAGATCTGGGCGCACTGGCCGTGTTCATGTGCAGCGCCGCAGCAAACCAGGTGCGCGGCGCGGCCTGGAACATGGATGGCGGCTGGGTTGCCCAGTAACTTGCACAACAAGTTGCGCGCTTAACACACAGGCAAACTGGTCATCCCAAAATAGCATGGCGACCAAGCGACGCGCGGCAAGCGCGCGTCTCAGTGTTGCTTTGTGGATAACCACAATTGAGGCCATCGGCAATCTCCGGCACACTGCGTCGCTCAAACTGCCGAGGCGCCAAAATGAAAAAACCGTTCTATAAAATTCTGTATGTGCAAGTGATATTTGCCATCGTCTGCGGCGTATTGCTGGGTATGTTTTACCCTGCCAGTGCAGTCGAGATGAAACCGTTGGGCGATGGCTTCATCAAATTGATCAAGATGATTATCGCGCCGGTCATCTTTTGCACCGTCGTCTCCGGCATCGCCGGCATGAGCGACATCAAGAAAATTGGCCGCGTCGGCGGCAAGGCCTTGCTCTACTTCGAAGTCGTCTCGACCTTCGCGCTGGCCATCGGCCTGGTCGTGGCCAATTTGCTGAAACCGGGTGCTGGATTCAATGCCGATCCGGCCAAACTCGATACCAAATCGATCGAGCAATTCACCAGCGCGCACAGCGCGAGCACGACCGAATTCTTGATGAACATCATCCCGAAGACCTTCGTCGATGCGTTCGCCAAGGGCGACATCTTGCAAGTACTGCTGCTGGCGATCCTGTTCGGCTTTTCGCTATCGCTGCTGGGCGACAAGGGCCGTCCGGTTACCAAACTCATCGATGAAGTAGCACTGGCCATTTTTGGTATCGTCAACATCATCATGAAAGTGGCTCCAATAGGCGCATTTGGCGCGATGGCGTTCACGATCGGCAAATTTGGCCTGGCATCCTTGATTCCGCTGGCCAAACTGATGGGCTCGTTCTACCTGACTTGCTTCCTGTTTATCTTCGTCGTGCTCGGCGCGATTGCCAAATACACCGGTTTTTCGATCACCCGCTTCATCGTGTACATCAAGGAAGAATTGCTCATCGTGCTGGGCACAAGCTCATCGGAAAGCGCCCTGCCGGCGCTGATGAACAAATTGGAAAAACTCGGTTGCTCGAAACCGGTCGTCGGCCTGGTGGTGCCTACCGGTTACTCGTTCAACCTCGATGGTACCAATATCTACATGACGATGGCGGCCCTGTTCGTTGCACAAGCGACCAACACCGACCTGACCTTGATGCAGGAATTGACGATATTGGGTGTTGCGATGCTGACCTCGAAAGGCGCATCGGGCATCACCGGCGCCGGCTTCATCACGCTCGCTGCGACGCTGGCAGTCGTGCCAACGATTCCGGTAGCCGGCATGGCCCTGATCCTGGGTATCGACCGTTTCATGAGCGAATGCCGCGCACTGACCAATTTCATCGGCAATGGCGTAGCGACAGTCGTCGTGTCGAAATGGGAAAATGAACTCGACGTGGCAACCATGCAGCGCGAACTGGCCAAGCCATCGAGTGCCGCCGGTGCGAGCGCGCCAAGCATCGATATCGGCAAGGCCCCTGCCGGACCAGCGTCTGCTTGAACCCGGACTCAAGCGCCAGGTTTAAAACCCGGCGCAGCAGACACCGACACCGGCCCTAGAAACTTTTTGCCTGCACCAATGAAAACGGCCCCGGAAATTACTCCGGGGCCGTTTTCATTCAATCAGCGCAAGCTAAAATTACAC
>JBLHNV010000198.1:0-5829 GCA_047623125.1 Janthinobacterium sp.
AGCTGACTCCGGTCTGTCGATGGATATTTTATCCTATGTGTATTATATCTTATAGAAGACCTGAGCATCGATCCGCTCAGATTGATTGCATTAAGGCAATACCAATCGGGGTAGCCAGGTGCAACCCGAGGCCATGCTCAGGTCGTGCCCGCACCGTGCCCAGAACAAGCTCAAGCCACGCGCCCCATCAACCCAGCCAGACTGCGCCCGACAACAGCAGCAGCACCATCATCCACAACAGCAACGCCCGCCAGACCAGACCGACCGTGCTTTGCAGCGCCCGCAAGCTCGGCTCATCGCCCGGCAAGCTTTCCATTTCAGCTTCGCTGGCATCGACGGTCGCAGCATCGAGCGGCAATACGGCGTCCGCATTTTCGATGGGCGTGCCCAGGCGTACACCCATCGCGCCACCGCCGGCCGACAAGATGATGCCAACCGCTTCATCTTGCCAGCGCATCGCAAAGTTGCGCCAGGCGTAAATCGAATCCTCGAAATTGCCCACGACGGCGAATGCGGCGGCCGTCAGGCGCACCGGTATCCAGTCTATCCAGTAAAAAGCGCGCTCGGCAAACTTGCCGAAGGCTTCGTTTTTCATGTGCTCCGGCTCGTTCCATGCGCGCGCCAGGTATTCGGCGACCCGGTACATGACGGCGCAAGCGGGTCCGAGCGGCATCAGGAACCAGAAGAACACGCCGAACACATTGCGATGCGTGGCGATCAAAGCCTTTTCGACGGCGATACGGGAAATTTCGGACGCCTCCATCGCGCTCGTATCCTGTTTGGTCCAGTCGGCCAGCAGCGCGCGCGCAGCAACGTCGTCGCCGCCGCTGAGGGCCAGTTGTATCGACGTGAAATAATGACTGTAGTGGCGAAAACCCAGCGTCAGGTAGACGATCAGCACATTCCACGCAAACGCCAACAAGCCCAGCTTGTAATGGATCAACAACCAGTAGACCAGTCCGGTTGGCAGCATCAGCGCCAGCATCATCAACAGCCAGCCAAGACGCCCGTGATGCGGGCTGCCCGCGTTGAACCAGGTCTCCATGCGCTTGGCAAAACCCTTGATTTCAACATAAATCGGATTGTCGGCCCGCAGTGGCTTGAGCTGTTCGAGCAGCAGCGCACAGAGAATGGAAAGAAATGTCATGAACGTCCTTTTAAATCAGCAATGCAACAATGCACACTACGATAGCGCAGTGCCGTGCCGGAATCAAACTTAATCACGCGCGCAGCAAATGAAACAGGTTGCGCAACATGCCTGCCGTTGCGCCCCAGATGTAATAGCGCTGGTAAGGCATCGCATAAAACGAGCGGCGCCCGCCATCGAACGGCACCGACAAACGCTGATGATTGAGGCCATCCATCAGGAAGACGAGCGGAACTTCGAACATCTCTGCCACTTCCGACGGGTCGGCGCGCAGGTCGAACGGGGGCGTGATCAGGCCGATCACCGGGGTGACGATGTAGCCGGTGCCCGTCACGTAGTCGGGCAAGGTGCCGATCACATCGACATGGCGCCGGTCGAGGCCGACTTCTTCTTCGGTTTCGCGCAGCGCCGTATCGATGGCCGACGTGTCGCCGACTTCGAAGCGGCCGCCAGGAAAGCTGATCTGACCCGGGTGGCTGGTCAAATGCAGCGTGCGCTGCGTCAGCAGCAAACTGAGGCCTTCGTCACGCAAAATCAACGGCACCAGCACTGAGGCGCGGGTCGGCACCGCAACTGGCATGCGCCATAATTCAGGCGCTTCGGGATGCCAGAAAGGGGGGGCGGCAAAACGACCGCGCAGCCATTGGGGCGTCAGTCGCTCCAGGTCGAGCGCAGCTTCGCCTGCGACAGCATCAATGGGGAGTTGCTTCGGATCGAACGTGACCAACGCGATATCCTCCGGCGCCACAGACGCCAACAAAAAAAGGGACGCCCTCAGGCGCCCCTTACTGTCCAGACACCGGACGGCAGGATTAAGCTCCTGTTGCTTTTGCTTTGCCGGAAACGCGACGGTTAGGCAATTTTTCTTTGATACGCGCCGATTTACCCGAACGCTCACGCAGATAATACAGCTTCGCGCGGCGAACATCACCACGACGTTTGACTTCGATTGACGCGATCAGCGGGGAATACAGCTGAAACGTGCGCTCGACGCCTTCGCCGGACGACATCTTGCGTACGATGAAGTTCGAGTTCAAGCCACGGTTACGACGGGAAATGACGACGCCTTCGTAAGCCTGGGCGCGCTTGCGCGTGCCTTCGACGACGTTGACGTTGACGATAACGGTATCGCCAGGTGCGAAATTGGGAATGGTTTTATCCAGACGGACAATTTCTTCTTGCTCCAACTGTTGAATCAGGTTCATTCTTATTACTCCGAAAACCATCTTGCTGGCGCATGGAGCGCGCACGCTCGCCCAGTAGAGGATGGGGTTAAACATGCGGACAAATCGCCCGCGCGGTACTGCTGCACTACCAGCCTGTAAAACTGCTTACAGGCCGACTAAAAATTGTTCATCTGCGCGCGTCAGCAAACCGCCGTCGCGCGCGCTTTGCAACAGATCAGGACGCTTGCTTGACGTTGCCAGCAGCATTTGCTGGCGACGCCATTTTTCAATCGCAGCATGGTTGCCGCTCATCAAGACCGGCGGCACGCTCAGTCCTTCGTAGACGTCAGGACGCGTGTAGTGTGGCGAATCGAGCAAACCGTTGACAAAACTGTCTTCGAGCGCCGAAGCGTCATCGTTCAGTACGCCAGGCAATTGCCGGATCACCGCATCCATCAAGGCCATCGCAGGTAATTCGCCACCGGACAGCACAAAATCGCCGAGGCTGATTTCTTCATCGACACAACGCTCGATCAGGCGCTGATCGACGGCTTCGTAGCGCCCGCACAAAATGACCAGACCCGGCTCAAGCTTCAGTTGCATTACGCGCTGATGCGTCAATGCGCGCCCTTGCGGCGACATGAACACGACCCGCGGCACAACAAGCCCGGCGTCTTGCTGGCGTTGCCTGGCAGCGACAATGGCCGCCTCCAGAGGCTTGGCCAGCATCACCATGCCCGGACCACCGCCATACGGGCGATCATCCACGGTACGATGATTATCCAGCGTGAAGTCGCGTGGATTCCACAATGACAAGGCGCATTTTTTTTGATCGAAAGCGCGTCGGGTCACGCCCGACTGCGTCAGCCCGGCGAACATCTCCGGAAACAGCGTAATGACATCAAATTGCATGGTTCACCTCGAACAGGACCGGATCAAGCCAAGGCTTAATAATCCAGACCCCAATCGACCGTAATTTTTTTAGCGAGCTTGTCGACCTTGACTACGTACTGCGCGACAAACGGAATCAGACGCTCAGGCGCCGTGACGGCAACTTCGGCAGGCTCAAGCGAGCCGACATCCGAAGCGACGACAGGAGCAGCGACACGCAAAATGGATTGCGGACCATTGCTCATCATGTCGGTGACTTGCCCGAGACACTCGCCCTGCAAATTTTCTACTGTCAGTCCGATCAGATCGGACCAATAAAATTCGTCGACCGATGTGGCAGGAAAACGACTGCGCGGCACTTGTACAGCGGCGCCCTTGAGCGCTTCTGCGGCATCACGCCCGACGACACCTTGCAACTGTGCCACGACGTCGCCGCCGTGCATCTTTACTTGCTTGACATCGCGGCCATGCAAAGCCAGTGCAGTCTTATCGAACCACCAAGTCTTAATGCTCAGCAACGCATCCGCGTCTTCCGAAAAAGGCTTGACCCGGACCCAGCCAGCGACGCCATAAGCGCCGGAGACATAGCCTACCGGCACCAGATCGTCGGGACTGCCGTCGGCGCTACTGACCAGGCTGCTTAAGCCGGATGCATTATTGACTGTCAAACCAGCAACCTGACTTAAGCTGCTTTTTTGCCGGCCGCAACCAGGCGAGCGACGGTAGGCGACAATTGAGCGCCAACGCCTTCCCAGTATGCCAGGCGGTCTTCAGTGACACGGAATGGCACTTCGCCACCCGACGCCATCGGGTTGTAAAAACCGATGCGCTCAATGAAGCGACCATCGCGGCGATTGCGCGAATCTGTAGCAACGATGTTGAAAAACGGGCGCTTCTTGGCGCCTCCACGAGCTAAACGAATAACGACCATAATAATTCCAAATAAGTGTGCTGAGGCGGAAAAAGCCGCAAATTATAGCGCGCCTTGCCCTCAGACGGCAAGCGTTAATCATGACGGAGTGTCATTTGGGCCAATCGGTCATTATGAACCAGACCAGCGCCAGCGCGCAATAGCGTTGTTACTCAAAAATTCACCGCATGGGCTGTAATTTGACCGATACTGCTTACTTTGATCAAAAGAACAGCTCATGGCAGTCAGACATATAAACAAAACTTTTGCCAGCTTCCTGGCCTGCCTGCTGGGCGGTCTCGGCGTCCACCGCCTCTACATCGGCGGCATCAAGGACCGCTGGGCCTATCTTCATCTGACCAGTGTCCCGCTGGCGCTGCTGATCGCGCTGGCAGCTCCTGGTGCCGACATATTCTTCAAGATCTTGCCGTTGACGATATCGTTCCTGATCGGTTTTCTCGAATCGCTGGTCATCGGGTTGACGCCGGATGAAAAATGGGATGCCACGCGCAACATTGGTTCAAACCGCCAATCGGCATCGAACTGGCCATTGGCGCTGTTGTTGGTGCTCACGCTGATGCTGGGCACGGGCACGTTGATCGCAACGATGGCGCGCTTTTTCGACTTGCTGTACACCGGCGGCTCTTACGGCTGACAGGTTGTTGCTGGCGCGGCGCGCTCGGGCCCGTCTTGCAGCAAGACGGCCCTTTGCCGGAGCCATGCACCCTGCCCGCCGCGTTCAAACCGCTTAGCCCAGCATCGGCACCATGCCCGGATCGCCTTTCTGCATCGCCGTTTGATACGCGGCGCGCGCGCCGATCCGGCCCAGATACGCCTTGATGTGCGGATACGGCGCCAGATCGAACGGAAAGAAGATGCGCATCGTCGTCAGTGAAAAGACCAGCATGATGTCGGCGCCACTGAGCGCGTCGCCGGCCAGATAATCGGCAGCCGCCAAGCGGGCCTCGACCAAATCGAATGCGCGATCCAGGCGCCCTTTTGCCCCCAGCAAAATGGCATTGTCCGGCGCCAGATCGAGGCGGCGCAACACCATGTTGCGCCCCATGTGCGACTGCAAACTCGCGTTCGAAAAATGGAACCAGTACAAGTACTGCGCAAAGTGCGGATGCGTCGGGCCAAGAGCGAGTCGGCCATTGCCGTATTTTCCGATGATGTAGTCGATGATCGCGCCCGATTCCGCAAGAACCAGATCGCCGTCGGTGATGACGGGCGCAGCGCCCAGCGGATGCAGTGACTTGAGGGTTGCCGGTGCCAGCATCGTCACCGGATCGCGCTCGTAATGCTGCAACTCGTAGTCGATGCCGAGTTCTTCGCACAGCCAGATGATGCGCTCCGACTGTGATTTACCAAGGTGATGGATGGTCAGCATGGATTGTTTTCCCTGTCAAATCATCAGTGTATCGGCTTTCTGCAGCGCCCTGCAGCGCGACGGCCAGCCATACCAGGACGATGCGATCAGAAAAAAAGAGCCGCGCATCTGCACACTGCGCCACTCATTGACATCGACAACGATAAAAACCGCTCAGAACTGCTCTGCGCTCAACGCCATCACGCCGGCGCTGCCGTCGATGATGGCGATGCGCAAACCGGACGCTTGCGACAGCATATGATCGGCAAAGAAGCGCGCGGTACCGATCTTGGCGTCATAGAAACCGGCATCGCCAGCGCCGGCATCGAGTTTTTGTTGCGCGACG
>JBLHNV010000199.1:0-5810 GCA_047623125.1 Janthinobacterium sp.
TACCTGGAGTCGCTGTTGACCGGCGCCGGCAAGGATACCGATCTGCGCACCTTCAAGCTGGTCGACTCAATGTCGGGACGCTTGCTGGGCCTGCGTGCCGACATGACGATACAGGTTGCCCGTATCGATGCACAATTGCTCAATCGACCCTCCGTCACGCGGCTGTGCTATGCCGGCAGTGTACTGCACACGCGCCCGTCCGGCCTGCACGCGACGCGCGAACCATTGCAGATCGGGGCCGAGATCTATGGTCATGCCGGCCTTGAAGCCGATGCTGAAATACAGGAACTGGCACTGGCCTCGCTGGCGATGGCCGGCTTTGCCGATGTTCGGCTCGATCTGTCGCATGTCGGCGTGCTGCGCTCGATCATCGAAGGCGACGCCGCCGCTGCCAGCGACGAGGCAGCGCTGTACGTTCTGCTGCGCGCCAAGGACAGCCCTGGCTTGCTCGCGCTTACCGCTGCCTACGAGCCGGTCACGCGCGCCGCGCTGCTCGCCTTGCCGGGTTTGTATGGCGATATCGATGTGCTCGCCAGAGCGCGCGCGGTGCTGCCGCCATTGCCCGGTATCGTCAAGGCGCTGGCCGAACTGGCTGCGCTGGCCGGTTCCGCACTGGGCCGCGCCGACATCGCGATCGATCTGGCCGACTTGCGCGGTTATCAATATGAAAGCGGTGCGATGTTCGCGCTGTATGTGCCCGGATTGCCGAACGCAGTCGCGCGTGGCGGTCGCTACGATCACGTCGGACAAGCGTTCGGACGGGCACGTCCGGCGACCGGTTTTTCGCTCGATTTGCGCGAACTGGCGCGTCTGCTGCCGATGGCCGAACGCAAGCATGCAATCCGCGCGCCGTGGGGCAATGCGCCCGAACTGAAAGAAGAAATCGTTGCGCTGCGCCTGGCCGGCGAGATTGTGATTCAGAGCATGCCGGGTCACGCCGACGATGAAGACGAGTTCGAGTGCGACCGCGCGCTGGTGCAACACGATAATGGCAGTAATTGGATTCTTAAAACTTTAGGTTAAGCAATGTCAAAAAAAATTAACGCAACGAACGTTGTCGTCATTGGAACCCAATGGGGCGATGAGGGCAAGGGCAAAATCGTCGACTGGTTGACCGATCATGCGCAGGCTGTGGTGCGCTTTCAGGGCGGCCATAACGCAGGTCATACGCTGGTCATCAAGGGTCACAAGACGGCGTTGCAACTGATTCCATCGGGCATCATGCGCCCGGGCGTCGCCTGCTACATTGGCAATGGTGTCGTCGTGTCGGTGCCCGACGTACTGCGCGAAATTGACAAGCTCGAAGCGGTCGGCGTCGAAGTGACCAGCCGCCTGAAGATTTCCGAAGCCTGTCCGGTGATCCTGCCTTACCACACAGCCCTCGATGCAGCACGCGAAGCGGCGCGCGGCGCGGCCAAGATCGGCACCACCGGCAAGGGCATCGGCCCGGCCTATGAAGACAAGGTTGCGCGGCGCGCGATCCGCATCGCGGACTTGCTCAATGAAAACCGTTTCGCAGAAAAACTGGCAGAAAATCTCGATTACCACAACTTCGTGCTGGCCAATTACCTGAAAGCACCCAAGGTCGATTACCAGAAGACGCTCGACGATGCGCTGGCCACCGTGCCGCGCCTGCGCCCAATGGTCGCCGATGTGTCGAGCGCGCTGTATGCGGCGCACAACGCCGGCGCGAGTCTGTTGTTCGAAGGCGCGCAAGGCAGCTTGCTCGACGTCGATCACGGCACGTATCCCTTCGTCACGTCGAGCAATTGCGTGGCCGGCAATGCCGCCGCCGGTTCCGGCGTCGGCCCCAACATGCTGCACTACATCCTCGGCATCACGAAGGCGTATACGACGCGTGTTGGTTCCGGTCCTTTCCCGTCCGAACTGCCGACCGATGACGGCGTCGGCCACCATCTGTCGTCGATCGGCCATGAATTTGGCACCGTCACCGGACGTGCGCGCCGTTGCGGCTGGTTCGACGCTGCGCTGCTGCGCCGTTCGGTGCAAATCAACGGCGTGTCGGGCATGTGCTTGACCAAGCTCGACGTGCTCGACGGCCTCGCATCGCTCAAATTGTGCACCGGCTATGAACTTGACGGCAAGGTTGTCGATATCTTCCCGGTCGGCGCCGAAGATGCCGGCCGCTGCGTGCCGATCTATGAAGACATGCCGGGCTGGACCGAGACGACGGTCGGCGTGAAATCGCTGGCGGCGTTGCCGGCCAATGCCCGCGCTTACATCAACCGCATCGAAGAATTGGTCGGCGTGCCGATCGACATGGTGTCGACCGGGCCTGATCGCGAAGAAACGATCGTGCTGCGGCATCCGTTCGAATGATCTGCACAGCAGCTGGCAATGGCAACAAGGAAATGACATGGCAACATTAAGCGCCGACAAGGATTTGTGGGTATCCTGGGATGATTACCATAGCGCAATTGAGCGTCTGGCGTTGATCGTGCACGAATCGGGCTGGCATTTCGACCAGGTCTTGTGTCTGGCGCGCGGCGGCGTGCGCCCTGGCGATGTATTCTCGCGTATCTTCGACGTGCCGCTGGCGATCCTGTCGACCAGTTCGTATCGCGAAGAAGCGGGCACGCAGCGCGGCGACCTTGATATCGCCAAATACATGACGATGACCAAGGGTACGCTGGCGGGCAAGATCTTGCTGGTGGATGACTTGGCCGATTCGGGCGTCACGCTGGTCAGGGTCATGCAGCACTTGACGGAAAATTTCCCGGCCGTCACCGAAGTCAAGTCGGCGGTGATTTGGGTAAAAGGGTGCTCGGCAATCAAGCCGGACTTCTTCTTGCAGGAATTGCCGCACAATCCGTGGATCCATCAGCCGTTCGAAGTCTATGACGGCTTGCGCCCCCATCAACTGGAAGCGTGGATCAAGAAGGGTGACATGACGGCCTGATCTTTTGGCGCATGATCAATATGGCGGGTGGACCTGGATCCTTCCGCCATTTTTTTCGCCTGGCGCAATCTGAATCCTGCCAGTTTGGCGTAACCTGACCGGATAGACGGCAGGCCAAAGTCGGCCACCATGGCTGCCAAGGTAAAACCACGCTTGATCGATGCAGGCAGAGGAAGATGATGACGCTGGAACAATTCTGGATCTTGACCAAGACGGCAGCAGCGTCATGGGTCGATGATCATGCGCAAAGCATGGGCGCGGCGCTGGCGTACTACACGATGTTTTCGATCGCGCCGCTGTTGCTGATCGTCATTTCGATCGCCGGTCTGATCTTTGGCGTCGAAGCGGCGCGCGGCGAGATCGTCGGCCAGTTGCAAGGCTTGATGGGGCACCAGGGCGCCGAGGCGGTGCAGGGCTTGCTGCGAAGCGTCAGCAAGCCGGCCGAAAGCGTGACCGCTACGGTGATAGGAGCGCTGTTGCTGCTGGTCGGCGCGACGACGGTCTTCGGTGAATTGCAAGGCTCGCTGGACCGTATCTGGCGCGCGCCAAAAAGACCGCACAGCGGCCTTTGGACCATGCTGCGCGCCCGTTTGCTATCGTTCGGCATGATCATGGGCATCGGTTTTCTGCTGATGGTGTCGCTGGTGGCCAGCGCCGCGCTGGCCGCGATGGGGCGATGGTGGGGGCCATTGTTCGAGCAATGGGCGCTGCTGGCCAATGCGATCAATCTGATCGTCAGTTTTGCCTTCACGACGACCGTGTTTGCGATGATTTACAAGATCATGCCGCGTGCCAAGGTTGCCTGGTCCGACGTGTGGATAGGCGCGGCAGTGACGTCGTTGTTGTTTACGATAGGAAAATTTCTGATTGGTCTTTACATCGGCAAGAGTGGCATCAGTTCGGCATTTGGCGCCGCCGGTTCGCTGGTCGTGGTGCTGGTCTGGGTCTATTACTCGGCCCAGATATTTTTGATGGGGGCCGAATTTACATGGGTTTATGCGTGCACATTCGGCTCGCGCCAGAAACAACGGGCCGCGCATGCGCAGGGGCAAGCATGAACAAGACACGCCAGACATTGCTGCTGTTGCTGCTCATTCCCATCGTTTTTTTTCGTGGATCGGGGCGCTCGACGCGCCGGCCACGGCCAGGGTCGATGCCGGCCTGAAGCGGGCCTTGCTCAGCTTTACCGCCGCGCGCGCGCTCAATGGCGCCATTTAAGTGGTGCAGGGAACGCAGTTCGATATCGCGCCAATGGGGGTTGGCGTGTCGCTGGCGCCGGGCCAGATCCTGGTGCCGATCAATGAACTGATCAGAAATTTCTCGGATTTGATGCTGGCGGCCAGCGTCGCTTTCGGCATCCAGAAATTCCTGATCGCGATGAGCAGTTATCAGCTGATATCGCTGCTGCTGACCGGCGTTGCGATGATCTGGGCAGCTTGTCATTGGCGCTTGCATCTGCCGCCACGCTGGCTGTCGAAGCTTCTGATCGTGCTATTGATGTTGCGCTTTGCGATACCGGTCGTGGTGCTGGGGTCAAGCGCGTTGTCGCAAAAATTCCTGGCGGCCGACTATGCGGCCAGCCAGTTGGCGGTGGACCGGATAGCGGGCCAGGTGGCGCTGCTTGAAGAGCAGGGTGCTGCCGCACCAGCGGGCTGGTTTGGCCGGATCGCAGCAAATGTACCGACGCTGGCCGATGTCAACGCGCGCTTTTCCACAATCGGGCAATCGGTGGAGCGAGCGACCGAACACATGGTGACGCTGATGGTGATCTTCGTGCTCGAAACCCTGCTGATTCCGCTGCTGCTATTGTGGGTACTGTTTGGCGTGATCAGGACGCTGTTCGGGCCGCGCCAGCGCGCCTGAGCTGTGGTCCGCCACACTGCGCTGGAAACGGCAATCGCATGCAGCGTGGACGCGGCGCAAAAATCATGCTGCCTGATGGTGGCGATCGCTTGTCCCGGCATCCGCCGACGCAAGAAGGCATCGCCGCCGCCGCGTTAGCCCAGCATATCTGGCCTACGTGCCGAATTAACGCCGACTTGTCATATGATGGGGTTCATGCGCCGGCGTTGCCACTGCCGGCACGCCATCACGCATCATCATTCCAGGTCATTTTCCATGCAACAGCAATTTTCCATTGAGCCAGACGCCACCCCGGCGCTGCTGCAAGCGGCTCGCTTGTGTTTTTCCTATCCGCAGCGCGCACTGTTTGTTGATTGCACGCTCAAGATACCACCGGGCATCACACTGCTGCGCGGCGGCGATGGTAGTGGCAAGACCACGCTGCTGCGCCTGCTGGCGGGAGAATTGGCGGCCAGCGCCGGCCACCTGCAGGCCAACGGCATCGGCAGCGCGGACCCGGCTTACCGGCAGCAGGTATTGCGGACCGATCCGCGCTCGGATGCATGGGATCAGATGACGCCGGGCGCTTGCTTCACATCGGTGCAGCAGCGGTATCCGCGCTTCGACCAGCAGGCATTGCCCGCCCTGGTCGATGCACTTGCACTGGCGCCGCACATCGACAAGCAGTTGCACATGCTGTCGACGGGGTCCAAGCGCAAAGTCTGGCTGGCGGCAGCCTTTGCATCGCATGCCGCCGTCACGCTGCTGGATGAACCCTTTGCCGCTCTCGACCGGGGATCGGTCGCCACGCTGGTGGCGCTGCTGAACGCTGCCGCAAAAGCCAATCCGGACCGTGCATGGGTGCTGGCCGATTACGCTGCCCCAGCGGGCATCGCAATGGCGTCGGTCATCGATCTGGGTGATTGAGATTGCATTGTAGTAATTGTTGTTTCTTTTGGTGTATTATTTGATAATATGCTGCCACCAGTGCCGGTGCCGGTGCCGGTGCCGGTGCCGGTGCCGGTGCCGGTGCCGCTGCCAACTGCGC
>JBLHNV010000200.1:0-5781 GCA_047623125.1 Janthinobacterium sp.
ATAGCATCAAGCTGCGCTTGATTGGGCTGACCATGATGCTGATCGTGATCGCCGTCTCCTTGCGGGCATTAATAATATTGCCTTTTGCGCAAGAGCTTGCGCTCGACAAAGCGGCAACCGAGCAATTGCTGACGGCATCTTATGTTGCGCGCGAGATCGACCGCAGCATCCAGGCCCGGCGCAAACTGATCGAGGAGCTAGCGGCTTCGCTGCCACCAGCATTGCTGCAGCAACCGGTGGCGCTGGCGCAATGGCTGCACGACAGGCAGCGCATAAACCCCTTGTTCGATCGTGGCTTGCTGCTGCTGCAACCGGATGGCCATCATCTCCTGGCCGAATATCCGGTAATCTCCAGTCGAGCGCAACTGGACCATGCAAACTCCGACTGGTTCCAGGCGGCGCTGCAGGCCGAAGGAGCGGTCATCGGCCGGCCGCAACAGAGCCAACTTAGCGGCGAACCAACCCTGTCCATGGCGATTGCGGTGCGCGATAAGCAAGGGCGCGTGATCACGGTCCTGGCCGGCATGGCCAGGCTGAACATGCCCGGCTTTCTCGATCGCTTGCAGTCCACTCAGTTCGGCACCAACAGCGACATACTGCTGGTCTCCCCCAAAGACCAGTTGTTCGTCAGCGCCAGCGATACGACGATGGTATTGCAAGCGACACCGGCGCCTGGCGTCGATCTGCTGCACGACAAGGCCATGGCCGGCTACCGCGGCACCGGCACGGCGACCAACGCCAAGGGTGTTGAGGAACTGTCCGCGATAGTGTCGGTGCCCGGCACAGAATGGTTTGTAGTGGCCCACATGCCCGTCTCGGAAATATTCGATCTGATCCACACCCTGGCTAACCGCATTTTCTGGAAGGCCACGCCGACGATCTTGCTGATCATGATCGCGGTCCAGCTGCTGCTGCTGCTGCTGCCGCGCATACTGCGCCCGCTCAGCGATAGCGCGCATTTGATGCGCGAGATGGCCGATGGCAAGCGGGAACTGGCACCGCTGCCCATCACCCGCCAGGACGAAGTGGGCAACCTGGTGGCAGGATTCAATTATCTGGTGCTGCGCCTGCGCGAAAAGGAGATGGCCCTCAAGGCAAGCGAAAAACGGCTCGAATTCATGGCGCACCACGACGCGCTGACCGGCCTGTACACCAGATCAATGCTCGAAGACCGCGCGCGCCAGGCCTTCGCGCGCGCCAAACGCGGCGGCGCCCGTTTTGCGCTACTGTTTTGCGATCTCGACGACTTCAAACCGATCAACGACCAGTTCGGACACATGGTCGGCGATACCGTTTTGCGTCAAGTCGCGGTCCGCTTGTCGGCCGAGCGCCGGCAAACCGATACCGTGGCACGCCTGGGTGGCGATGAATTCGTCATCTTGCTGACCGACATCGGCGATCAGGAACACATGGCAATCCATGTAACAAAGCAATTGCTGGGCGCACTGAGCGCGCCGTTTGACATCGGAGGCAGAACCGTGACGCTGGGCGCATCCATCGGAATTGCTCTGTATTGCGCCACGTCCACATCGGCCGTCGAATTGATGTCGCAAGCCGACATGGCCATGTACCAGGCCAAGCGCGCCGGCAAGAATCGCTATCACCTGTACACGCCGGACGGCCCCGAGCTTGCGTATGACGCTAGCGCCGCCGCGCGCGCTGGCGCACCCGCAACGCACGCATGCCGCGCCCTGCCATGCCCCGCGCCAATCATCGACAAAAACTAATTCACGAAAAGTGACTGAAAAAAGCTCTAAAAGGTTGCCCTAATCAATCAAATCGGCAATAATGCCCTCGCGTTGCCGGGATGGCGGAATAGGTAGACGCACGGGACTCAAAATCCCGCGGTGGAGACACCGTGCCGGTTCGATTCCGGCTCCCGGCACCAAGAACATGTATTACACAGTATCAAGCAGTCTCAAAACCCGCACCCCGCAAGGCGTAGCGGGTTTTTTGTTGTCTCACGCAGTTGCAAGCAGCAGCATGGGATCTCACGCAAATAACGGTATTTTTATTGGCATCTGCAGCAACATGAAATCGGCATGCCAACGCCGGGGGCGGCATAGTACCCGCGCTGGGAATCAAAACGATTTTCATGATACTTGCGCTGACGGGCCGGGCCGCATTATGGATGGCCGTGTTTGCCGGCATGGGCGCTGGCCTGCTGCTGGTATTTAACGGTTGGCGTCTGTTGCGGCCCACGCCCGCAGACGCATGTTGCAGCGCCCTGCCCTGCAGCATGAACATATAACCAGATATAATGCGCGCCATGGCAAAACGTTTCCTCTATGCAATCGCCCTCGCAGTCATTTTCCAGCTCAGCTGGGGCGTGGCGAGTGCCTATTGCATGCATGAATCCGGCCAGGCAAGCGCGCATTTTGGCCATCATCAGCATGAGCATACCCCGCTTGTCAGCGCGGTCGATGATGACGCCAACCCGGCATCAAAAAAATCGGCGGTGCATGCCGATTGCGCATCATGCTTTCACTATTCGCCGTCCACAGTGGGCACGTCAGTCGAACTGGCCTCGCCGCTGCTGGTGCAACACCAGCGCACGCCCGCGCCATACCAGCCGCCCAAGCCGTATCTGGGCCTGCCCGAACGCCCGCAATGGCCGATCGCCGCCTGAGTCCGGCGTTCGTACTGGCCCGACCTCACTTTTCGTTGTGCCATCACCGCTTTGCGCTGATCGTTCTGTACTGAGCATACGGTACTGATCGTTGTGCGTGCTGCGTCATGCGCTATTGGCTAGTGATGCTTGAGCTCGTCGTCGCCGGAATTCCTTTTTTTCACAGGAGAATTCCATGCGATCGTACTATTTGCCGTTGGGTCTGTCGGCTTTATTTCTACAACCCCTGTTTGCCATTGCCCAAACCCCTCTGCCACCGCCACTGTCACAGATGGCTGCGCAGACTGTCGAAGGCGCAACCGCCAAGGCCCAAGGGCCTCTGACGCTGTCGTTTGCCATTGCATTGGCGCTGCAACACAATCCCGACCTGAGGGGCGCCGTACGCGACGTCGACATCACCGAGGGCGGGATCAATCAAGCCGGCGTGCGACCCAACCCGGAATTGTCATGGCTGTCCGAGGGTGTGCAAAGCAACAATCGCACGACCACGATCGTGCTCGATCAAGCATTCGAACTGGGCGGAAAGCGTCCGGCAAGAATCGCTGCGGCGCAACGGATGCGCGATGTGGCCATCGCCGATCTGGCGCTGCGCCGCACCGAAGTGCGCGCCCTTGTGGTGGCGGCATTTTTTGAAGCGCTGACAGCCCAGCAGCGCTTGCAACTGGCCGAGGCGTCACAAGGCCTGGCGCAGTCGGTCACCGATGCTGCCGCACGGCGGGTGCTGGCCGGCAAAGTGTCGCCATTGGAAGAGACGCGCGCAAAAATTGCCCAGGCGGGCGCCAGCATCGAGCTGCGCCAGGCTGCCAGCGCGGTGGCATTGAGCCAGCAGCGTCTGGCGGCAATCTGGGGCAGTAGCGCGCCGCAGTGGAGCCGCCTGGTGGTGCCGGCGCAGGCTTTGGTGGTCCATGCCAGCCTGCCGCAATTGTTATCGCGCTTGCATACGGCGCCACAAATGAGGCGCAGCCGTTTGGAAATCGCGCACCAACAAAGTCAGGTCGATGTCGAGTTGAGCCGTCGCATCCCCGATCTTACCGTCAGCGTCGGCAGCAAGCGCGACCAACAGGCGGGGCGCACGCAAGCCATCTTTGGCGTGTCTCTGCCGCTACCGTTGTTTAACCGCAATCAGGGCAATGTGCTCAGTGCGCTGCGCAAAACGGACAAGGCGCGCGACGAACTGGCCGCCGTCGAGACGCGTCTCGCCAGTGAACTTACGCAAGCCTGGCTGCGGCATCAGACGGCGCGTGACGAACTCGATATCTTGCAATCGACTGTTTTACCCGCTGCAAAAAGTGCTTTCGACGCGGCAAGCCAGGGCTTCGCCTTCGGTAAATTCAGTTTTCTTGACGTGCTGGATGCGCAAAGAACGTTATTTCAAAGCAAATCTCAATATCTGAACGCACTGGCCGCATCGCACCGCGCCAGCGTGGACATCGAACGACTCGTCGGTGTCGATCCATTGACGCCCTCTTCCCGACAGGATGCATGATGAAATTTTCAACTATCTTTAAAAACCCCCTCTTGTCGATCGTGATCGGCTTGCTGGTCGTGGTTACGCTGCTGGCGTCGTTTCTTTTTTTGAATAACACGCAAGCGGCAATCGATGGGCCCGCAACGACCGGGCACACGGACGCCGCAGCGCACGCAGACAACGAGCCGGATCAGGCCGGCGCGCCCCATGTCGAAGATGAGCGCCATGCGCACCAAGAAGTGCACGAGGAAAAGAAAGCGGCGCAGCACGCGCAGCCACACCAGCCAGCCCACGCCGAACATGCCATTGATGGCCAGTCGGCAAAGCCGGGCGCCGGTCCGCATGGCGGCCAGTTGTATCTTGAGCGTGACTTCGCGCTGGAAATCACGCTCGAAGAGCGAAACGGCAAAGCCAGGTACCGCATCTGGTTGTCTGAAAAAAATACCCCGTTGCCGCCCACGTCAGCCAAGGTGAGCATGCGTTTGAGCCGCCCGAATGGCGAGATGCAAACTATTGGCTTTGGGGCCGACAAGGATAGTCTGGTCAGCGTCCAAACCATCCCGGAACCCCATATGTTCAAGGCCTCGATCAAGGTCCAGCGCAGCGACGGCAACGGCAACGATAGCGAGCGCTTCGAATTCCTGTTGCGCAGCGACGAAGGGAAAATCGTGCTCAACGATGGGCAAATAGAAACCGCCGGCATCGCGCTTGCCAATGCGGCGCCCGCCCGCATTGGCAGCATGACCAGCCTGGCCGGTGAAATTACGTTCAACCGGGACCGCACCGCCCATGTAGTGCCCACACTGGCTGGCGTGGTTAAGCGCGTGAGCGCCGATCTGGGCCAGCAAGTGAAGCAAGGACAAGTGCTGGCCGTGATCGCCAGCGTCCAGTTGTCCCAATTGCGCAGCGAATTGCTGTCCGCGCAACAGCGCCAGAAGCTGGCACAGCTGACGTTCGAGCGCGAGAAAAAACTGTGGGAAGACAAGATTTCTGCGCAGCAAGATTACTTGCAGGCGCAGCAAAATGTGCAGGAAGCGGCCATCGCCACTCAAAATGCCCGGCAAAAACTGAGCGCACTGGGCACTGGCCCGGCCAGCTCTGACGCCCTCAGCCGTTATGAATTGCGGGCACCGTTCGACGGCATGATCATTGAAAAGCACATCGCTCTGGGCGAGGCGGTCAAGGACGATGCGAACGTGTTCATGATTTCCGATTTGTCGACCGTATGGGCTGAAATCATCGTGCCGGCCAAGGATCTGAACATCGTCCGGGTCGGTAAAAAAGCCACGATCAGGGCGACGGCGATGGACTCGGTGTCCCATGGGGAAATTTCTTATGTGGGCTCCTTGCTGGGCGAACAAACCCGCACCGCAAAGGCCCGCATTACGCTGGACAACCCCGATGCTGCCTGGCGCCCTGGCTTGTTTGTCAATGTCGAGCTGAACTCGAATGACAGCGCAGTGGCGGTTGCAGTGCAAAGCGCTGCGCTGCAGACGCAAGATGGCAAGCCGACCGTCTTCATCCGGGTCGATGGCGGGTTCATCGCGCAACCCGTGGTCACCGGCAAGAGCGATGGAAAACACATTGAAATCATTCAGGGCATGACAGCAGGCACACCCTACGCGGCTAGCGGCAGCTTCGTCCTCAAGGCGGAACTGGGCAAGGGCAGCGCCGAGCACGTACA
>JBLHNV010000201.1:0-5764 GCA_047623125.1 Janthinobacterium sp.
GCTTACGTGAAAATCAACAAGAATCCATGGTCGGCCCCTGCTTCTGCCAATACTGCCCGTCTCAGCGGGGTCGGTATCGGGTTCAATTGGACCGATATGCATCAGTGGAGCGCCCAGCTCCATATCGCAACGCCACTTGGCGCTAAACCGGCGCTGGCGGTGGGTGCCTCATCGTGCCGTGCATCGGCCGAGATCAGTCGCAGGTTCTGACTATGCTCTTTTTGCGTTCCGGTTGCAGCATTGCAGGCGAGCGCGGCGCCTGTATCGCTATTTTCATCAGTGCGGCGGTTGTAATGAGTGTCACACCAACTGCTTGATAGCGCATCAATTTCCCGCAGTGGCAATGATCGTGCTGGCCGCATACAGCCGTCCGCCTTTGTCGTCGCCGTTGGGCGACCATCTGGCGTGGTCGACATCAATGCCATGCTTGGCTGCGTACTGGCGCGCAGCGTCTTCGCTGTCGGCCTCAATGCGCACCTCAATGCTGACCTTGATATCCGCAGCCGTGTGTTCAAACAGCATGGCGGCAACCGACATGTTGGTCGGTACTGACAGTGCAATAGGAGACGAATGCCGGGGCAGTGACAGCACGTAGCGTGGCAAATTCAAAGGCAAACATAGGCGTCATTGACAGCTCCGGTGGCAAGTGAGGGCTTGCAGCTTTGAAACTCGGTGGCTGGAAATAACTTTAAGCAATATGATTTCGCAGCCCTAAAAAGCAATGCGATTGTATCAATAAATTAATTTATATTCAATAAATAATAATGATTTAAAGGCAATTGCAGGGCGGCAGTCAGGCCATTCACTTCCGATGCGCATCCGGTGCTGTTCATTCCTGTCCGGATCGCCGTTGGTGCCGGCGTAGGTGTTAGATCGCGCTGCGTGGGTTGCGCTTTTTTTGCTCCGCTTACTCTTCTTCCTGGTCCGGCAACTTCAGTTTGCCGGTATGGAAGTCGTATTCGTAGACTTCGCCATAGCGGCCCCATTCGATCGCCACTTCCAGCACGCGCTTGGCTTCATCGGCTTTCAGAAATTCTTCCAGTAATTCGATGAACGGTTCTTCGCGCGAGGTGCCGGTCGGTTCCTGTTCCAGTTGCTGCCTGATGCGCGTAGCCAGAGGGACGTGAGCCAACAATTGCTGGCCAAAGATTTCCTGGCGCAGCGTCTGGTCGGCGTCGGCATAGCGCAATCCGAGTTGGGACAGCGCGATGTCACCCTTTTCGACATGGGCCAGACCGAGCAAGGTGAGCGCTTCACAGGTCGGAAACAATTCATCGTCGGACAATCCGGCTTCTTCGGCCAGTTGCGGCAAATCTGCGCGGCCATTGAAGGGCGCCTGCGCCAGCAGTTCGAGCACGCCTTCGATGTGGCTGACATCGGTGTCCGGCAGATGATAGCCAGGATGCGCCGGATGCACCGCACCGGCGCGCGTTTCCGGGGCCTGGCGCATCGTCATCAAGCCATATACTTCATCGATCAGCGCGCGCACCTCGATCGAGTCGACGGTGCGCGGACGCGGCAGTTCGATCTTGATTTCGTTGCGAATGCGTCCCGGTCCGCTTGACAAGATGATGATGCGGTCGGCCATCATGACCGCTTCCTCGATGTTGTGGGAAACGATCAGGATACCCCGGGTCGGAATCCGGTTACGGTCCCACAAGTCCAGGATATCGTTGCGCAGCGTTTCGCCGGTCAGTACGTCGAGCGCGGAAAATGCTTCATCCATCAGCAGCACGTCCGGATTGGTCACCAGGGCGCGCGCGATGCCGACCCGCTGGCGCATGCCGCCTGATAATTCGCGCGGCAGCGCGCCGCCAAAGCCGGCCAGTCCCATCAATTCGAGCATCGCATCGGCGCGCTTTTCGCGCTCAGGCGCCGCCATGCCTTGCGCTTCAAGGCCGAGTTCGACATTTTGCTGCACTGTGAGCCATGGAAATAGCGCGAACGATTGGAAGACCATCGCCACGCCCATCGCCGGGCCATGGATATCCTTGCCGCGATAGATCGCCTTGCCGGCATCGGTCGGGATCAAGCCGGCCATGATGCGCAGCAAGGTCGATTTGCCGGAGCCGGACTTGCCGAGCAAGGCGACGATTTCGCCCTTGGCCAGCGAGAAATGGACATCGTCGAGGATCAGCCGCGGTGCGCCGTCGGCGCTGCGAAAGGACTTGGCGACGCCGCTCAATTCCATCAGTAAATTTTCGCTCATAAGTATTCCCTCAATGCGTTTTCTTAAATGCGGTCTTCGGCCCGCGCATACAATTTGCGCCAGAAAAACCGGTTCAGCAACATGACGAACACGCACATGACGCCGATGCCCAGCGCGATGCGCGGGAAGTCGCCAGCGTCGGTCATTTGTTTGATGTAGCTGCCCAGGCCATCGGCCACCAGCGTGGTTTTGCCCCATGTGACGTACTCGGCGACGATGCTGGCATTCCACGAACCGCCGCTGGCGGTGATGGCGCCGGTAACGTAAGCGGGGAATACGGCTGGCAGGTAGACCCGCTTCCATTTCAGCCAGCCTTTCAAGCCCAGATTGTCGGCCGCCAGGCGCAATTCGTTAGGGATCGTCGAGGCGCCGGCCACCACGTTGAACAAGATGTACCATTGGGTGCCGAACACGATCAAAGGGCTGAGCCAGATGTTCGGGTTCAGTTTCAGTGTCACCAGCATGTAGACGACGACCGGAAACATCAGATTGACCGGAAACGCGGCCAAAAATTGCGCGATCGCCTGCACTCGCTGCGAAAATCGGGGCCGCAAGCCGATCCAGATCGCCACCGGGACCCAGAACAGCGACGCTGCGGCGATCAGCAGCATCACGCGCATGAGCGTAAACAAACCCAGCTTGACCACGTACGCCACCTCTGTCCAGCCGACATCGCTGTGGATGAAGGTGACCAGCCGGTAGACGGCCAGCAAGGACGCAACGATGATCAGCACATCCCAGGCCCGTTCCATCGACTTGTTGACGGCACTTGATCGGCCAGGTTTGGATCCGGCGTCCGGCGCCATGCTGAACCAGCTGAGCGCGCCGCTGAGCTGGTGCCAGAAACGGTCGGTCAGCGCCCGTATCCAGCGGCTGCGGCGGCCCCAGTCCAGCAGCCACGAATGCTGTGCAGAATCGCCCTGCGATTCCTCGAATTTGAACTTGTCGGCCCAGGCCAGCAGCGGACGGAAAAACAGCTGGTCGTACAGCATGATACCGGCGAACATTGCGCCGATTGCCCATGCAATCGCGCGCCCGTTCTCGGCTTCGATCGCAATCGCGATATACGCGCCGATGCCTGGCAGTTTGATATCTTGTCCGGCCACGGAAATCGCTTCCGCCGCAACCAGAAAAAACCAGCCACCCGACATCGACATCATCATGTTCCACAGTAAACTCGGCATCGCGAACGGCAATTCCAGGCGCCAGAAGCGCTGCCAGCCCGACAGACAAAATACCCGCGATGCTTCATTGAGTTCAGACGGTACGGTGCGCATCGACTGGTACAGGCTAAATGCCATGTTCCATGCCTGCGATGTGAAGATCGCGAAAATGGCGGCGCATTCGACGCCCAGCAGATTGCCCGGAAAGAAAGCGATGAACGGCGCGATCGCAATCGCCTGAAAACCCAGGATCGGCACCGATTGCAGCACATCGAGCATCGGTATCATCACTTTTTCGGCAGCCCGGTATTTCGATGCGATCGCCGCAAACAGGAACGCAAACAGCAGTGAGCAAGCCAGCGCAGTAAACATGCGCAGCATCGTGCGCAGCAAATAATAGGGCAGGTAAGTCGGGTCGAGCGATATCGGCGTCACTTGGCCGACCGTGAACGGGCGCGTCATCTGCATCGCGCCGAACGCGATCGAGGCCAGCACGCCCAGCACCAGCGGCAGCAAGATCCAGTCCCAACGGTTGGGGCCGTTTTTCTGCAACGCGTGTTCGCCGCGGCGCGGGTTGAACAATTCAAACATGTAATGTAAACATCGGTATTCCTTGCTTCATCGGTGCCGGCACGTTTGTGTGCTGTTTTTCTGGTATTTTCTTTATGCCATCTTCAGCGTGCTTTTTACTGGCCACTCTGGCATCACGCGTGGCGCCGGATCGAACCGATGTCGGCCCAGGCAGCGGTCCCGGTTATAGCGGCAAGCCGTTACAGACGCTTCAGCTCAGCGCCGCAGTGGCGCTGAGTGAACAAGATTTTTTTCGCTTGCGCCTCGATGCTGTTGGCGCGGGAGCCGGGCGCGTCGAAGGGCAGGTCGAAGGCCGCTTTCTGTTGCCAGGTACCGCTGTTTGGACGATGCGCAATCGATGCTTCTGTGGTCACAGCGTCGGCCTACGCTGGCGCCGGGCACAGCATGGCGAGGATGCGTAATTCCGATGTCGTTTTGAGTCGATGCATATGACCTCAATGGAAAAACGATGATTCCTGCGCCGTGGTCATCGGCAAGCGGTGGCCAGTGCATCTGGTGCTATCGTGAAACTTTATTATTAAATAATTGTATGACGGCAAGATGACGCTCCGGCATTGCGCCACATGCGAAGGCTTGCGGCGCAATGCTGGTATTTTTTTCAAGATAAAAAAAGGGCTTCCCGAGGGAAGCCTTTGATTTTCTTGCTACTGCTATTCGTGGTAGGCCGTGCGGGGATCGAACCTGCGACCAACGGATTAAAAGTCCGCTGCTCTACCAGCTGAGCTAACGACCCGAAGAAGAAAGATTATAGGGCGCGCTGGTGATCTTGTCAAATGCCACAGTGTATTTTTTTCAGTCCGATCGCATCAAGTGTGCCGGCGGACGACGCATTTTTCCGAGGCGCGCGTCACTTGCGGCCCAGGCGCTCCTTGGCCAGCTGGGCGGCGCTCGAATCAGGGTATTTCGACACCAGCGTATCCAGCATTTTCTTGGCGTTGTTCTTGTCTTTTAGTTCCGTATAGCAACTTGCCATATTGAGCATCGCATCGGCCGCTTTCGGGCTGTCCGGATACGTCTTGACTACGACTTGTTGCGCGCTGATCGCGCTCTTGCAGTCGCGCATCGCATAATGCGCATTGCCCAGCCAGTATTGCGCATTGGCGGCATAGGCGGAGGCCGGATAGCGTTTCACGAAGTCATCGAGTGCTGTCGCGGCGCCCTTGTAATCGCCGGCCTTGAAGGTGGCCAATGCGACATCGTAAGCGCTTTGCTCGGATGCGGCGACGGCAGCATCGTTGCCATCGATGTTGATCATGCGCGGCTCGAGTTTGCGCAAGCGGCCATCGAGGTCGGCATAGAAATCCTTCTGGCGTTTCTCGCCGATGGCGACGTCATTGGCCAGTACTTCGATCTGGCCACGCAACCTGGCGATCTCTCGCATCGTTTGCTCATGCTGGTTCATCTGTGCCAGCGCGTCGGTTCGATCAGCCTTGGCATCGATGCGCGCATTGAGTTCGCTGGCAATGCCGTTGACCTTGTTGCGCAAGTCCAGAACCGCCCTGCGGGCTTCGTCATCGCTGAAAAGGGCAGCGCCCGCTTGCAACGGCATATAGGCGCCGGCGACCAGCGCGAGGATGGCGAGGTTGGACTTGGAGAATGTCATCATGATTCGGGACTCTTTCAAAACCGGTGGGCGGTCGTAAAACGGGGCAGCATGCAGTTTGGCTGCAGGCTGCCCCGTCATCGCGGACCTGTGATTAATCGACTAAAGTATGGGCGAAAGGACGGACGAAATTAATAAACGATGTCGGCGCGACGGTTTTCTGCCCATGCCGCTTCATTGCTGTCCTGTGCCTTTGGT
>JBLHNV010000202.1:0-5703 GCA_047623125.1 Janthinobacterium sp.
CGGCGCCCGCTTTCGAGGCGAACAGCAGCGCCTCGGCCACCGCCTGGATGTTCAGCGCCACGATGATCTGGTTGGCCACCTTCGTGGTCTGGCCGTCGCCATTGTCGCCGACGAGGGTGATGTTCTTGCCCATCAAGTCAAACAGCGGCTTGACGCTGTCGAACGCCGCTTGCGGCCCGCCGACCATGATGGTCAGCGTGGCCGCCTTGGCGCCGACTTCGCCGCCGGACACCGGCGCATCGAGATAATCGCAACCGAGCTTGTTGATCTTTTTGGCGAAGAGCTTGGTTTCCATCGGCGAAATGGAGCTCATGTCGATGACGATCTTGCCTTCGCTGATACCGTCGGCCACGCCATCCTTGCCAAACAGCGCCGCCTCCACGTGCGGCGTATCCGGTACCATTACGATGATGATGTCGGCGCGCTTGGCTACTTCGCAGCCCGACGTGCATACGGTGGCACCGCCATCGATCAGGCTGGTCGGCGCATTCTTGATGTCGTGCAGGTACAGCTTGTATCCGCCAGCCTGCAAATTTTCCGCCATCGGCGCGCCCATGATGCCGAGGCCGATAAATCCGATTTTTTTCATGCTGCTCTCCTGTTCATTTTTTTAAGATACCCGGAACCGCTCATAACTGGTGCGCTGCGCGCCAGGTCAGGCCCGGGACGGTGCCCGCTGCCGGTTTGTACTCGCAGCCGACCCAGCCGTCATAGCCGATCTGGTCGAGCAACGCCAGCAGGTAGGTGTAATTGATTTCACCGCTACCGGGCTCGCCGCGGCCCGGATTGTCGGCCAGCTGGATGTGCTTGATCATCGGCAAATTGGCCTTGATGGTGGCCGCCAGTTCGCCTTCCATGCGCTGCATGTGATAAATGTCGTACTGGAGGAACAGGTTGTCCGAGCCGGTCTCCTCGATGATGCTCAGCGCCTGCCGGGTGCCCGACAGGAAGAAGCCGGGAATGTCGAAGGTGTTGATCGGCTCGATCAACAGGCGTATGCCATTTTCCTTCAGCTTCGCGGCTGCGAACTTCAGGTTGTCGATGACTGTTGCGCGCGCCCGGTCGGCGCCCACGCCTGGCGGCGCGATGCCGACCAGACAGTTCAACTGTTGCACGCCCAGCACCCGGGCGTAGTTAATCGCATCGCCCACGCCGTCCTGGAATTCGCCGATGCGGGCCGGGTCGCAGGCGATGCCGCGCTCGCCCGCGGCCCAATCTCCGGCCGGCAAATTGTGCAGCACCAGATCGAGCTGGTAAGTGCTGAGCTTGTCGGCGATCTGGTCGGCGTGGAACGCGTACGGAAACAGAAACTCGACGCCGCGGAAACCATTATCGGCGGCGGCCTTGAAGCGCTCCATGAACGGCGCCTCATTGAACAGCATGGTCAGGTTGGCAGCTAATTTCGGCATGATTTCTCCTTTTCTATTTAACGTCGAGCACGTCATTGAATTCATTGATGGCATCGATGTCCGTGCCCATCGCGATATTGGTGACTCGCTCGAGAATGACTTCCACCACCACCGGCACGCTGTACTGCGCCATCAGGACGCGCGCCTGTTCAAACGCGGGAATGATCTGCTCCGGTGTGAAGACGCGAATCGCCTTGCAGCCCAGCCCTTCGACGACCGCCACATGGTCGACGCCATAGCCGTTCAGTTCGGGCGCATTGATGTTCTCGAATGCGAGCTGCACGCAATAGTCCATCTCGAAGCCACGCTGGGCCTGGCGGATCAGTCCCAGATAGGAGTTGTTCACCAGAACATGTATGTAAGGTAACTTGAATTGCGCGCCCACCGCCAGTTCCTCGATCATGAACTGGAAGTCGTAATCGCCCGAAATGGCCACGATGTCGCCGGTCGGGTCCGATGCGCGCACGCCCAGCGCCGCGGAAATGGTCCAGCCGAGCGGGCCGGCCTGGCCGCAGTTGATCCAGTGACGCGGGTGGTGCACGTGCAGAAACTGGGCCGCGGCGATTTGCGACAAGCCGATGCTCGCCACATAGCGCACGTCGCGCCCAAAGAACTTGTTCATCTCTTCGTACACGCGTAGCGGCTTGACCGGCACATCGTCGAAATGGGTGCGGCGCAGCATCGTGCGCTTGCGTTCCTGGCACTCGAACAGCCATTCGGAGCGATCGCGCAGCTTGCCGGCGGCCTTCCATTCGCGCGCCACTTCGATGAATAGCGCCAGCGCTGCACCGGCGTCGGACACGATGCCGTAATCGGGGCCGAAGACGCGCCCGATCTGGGTCGGTTCGATATCGACGTGGACGAACGTGCGGCCCTTGGTAAACACCTCGACCGAACCGGTGTGGCGGTTGGCCCAACGGTTGCCGATGCCCAGCATGAAGTCCGATGCCAGTACCGTCGCATTGCCGTAACGGTGGCTCGTCTGCAGCCCCGCCATGCCGGCCATTTGCGGATGGTCATCGGCAATCGAGCCCCAGCCCATCAGTGTGGGAATCACCGGCACGCCGGTAATTTCGGCAAATTCGACCAGCAGGGCCGATGCGTCTGCGTTGATGATGCCGCCGCCGGCCGTGATCAAAGGCCGATCCGCCTGGTTCAGCATGCTCAGCGCTTTTTCGATCTGGGCCCGCGATGCCTTCGGCTTGTACACTTCCATCGGTTCGTAGGTGTCCGGATCGAATTCGATCATCGCCATCTGCACGTCGAACGGCAAGTCGATCAGCACCGGACCGGGACGGCTGGAGCGCATCAGATGAAACGCTTGCTGGAATGCGCGTGGCACCAGAGCCGGCTCGCGCACGGTCACGGCCCATTTGGTGACCGGCTTGGCAATCGACTCGATGTCGACCGCCTGGAAATCTTCCTTGTAGATGCGGGCACGTGGTGCCTGGCCGGTAATGCACAGGATAGGTATCGAATCAGCCTGTGCCGAATACAACCCTGTGATCATGTCGGTGCCAGCCGGGCCGGAGGTGCCGATGCAGATGCCGATATTGCCGGCCTTGGCGCGGGTATAACCTTCGGCCATGTGCGAAGCGCCTTCCACGTGGCGCGCCAGGATGTGTTTGATGCTGTCGCGCTTGCGTAAAGCCGAGTAAAGCGGGTTGATGGCGGCTCCCGGTACGCCGAAAGCGACCGTAATGCCCTCTTTTTCCATGATGTGTACAGCTGCTTCTGCCGCAGTCATTTTTGCCATGTCGTGTCTCCAGATATGAGTGGGTCAAACCTTTGTTTCAAGAAATTGATTTAATGCTCATTATGCTAAAGACAAATTTCGGTGTTGATAAGAGGACAAAATATCGTTTGATTCGATACTTGGGGTATCTAATAAGTGTGAAATAATGACCGAATGGATAAGCTAAAACAGATGGTTGCGTTTGTTGACGTGGCCGAAAAAGGCAGTCTGGCGCGCGCTGCGCTGGAGCAGAACATCACCCCGGTCATGCTGGGGCGGCGCATCGATGCGCTGGAAAAGCGTCTGGGCGTGAAGCTGATGTATCGCACCACGCGCCACCTGACCCTGACCGAGCAGGGTGCGGTATTTCTCGATTATTGCCGCAAGCTGCTGTCAGACCTGGCATTTGTCGAAACGATCGTTTCCGAAGGCCGTTACAAGGCGACCGGTCACCTGATCGTGTCGGCTCCTGCATCGTTCGGGCGCCAGCATGTGGCTTCGCACGCACCTGCGTTCTCGCTGGCCAATCCGGATGTGCAGATTTCCTTCAATCTCACCGATCACGTTGTCGATCTGGTGCGCGAAGGCTACGACGTCGGCATACGCATCGGTGGCATCATCGATCCGAGCTTTGTCGCCGTCAAACTGGCCACCAACGGCCGCGTTGTCTGCGGCACGCCCGACTATTTTGAGCGGCATGGCATTCCGCGCACGCTGGAAGATCTGGCGCAGCACAATTGCCTGGCATTCAACCTGCAAGGCGGCCAGCAGCGCGGCTGGTATTTTCAGAAAGAGGGCAAGCCGGTCACGATCAAGGTCAGTGGCAATCTGGACTGCAACGATGGCGAACTGCTGCATCGCTGGGCCAGCGAAAGCATCGGCCTGGCATGGCGTTCGACATGGGAAATCCAGTCACAACTGGCCGCTGGCCAGCTGATCACCGTGCTCGACGAATACGCGCTGCCCAATTACGACATCATGGCCGTGTACATGCAGCAGCGCAATTTGCCGGCCAAGGTGCGCTTTTTCATCGATGCACTGAAATCGATTTATGCGCAGCCAGGCTACTGGACCCGACCCGGAAAGATGCAGTGACGCAGGGCACGTGCTACCGCGCCGCATGGCGCGCCAGCACGTGCCCTGCGCCACAACTGCCCGGTACCGGTGGTACTGACGTGGATCGCGCAGGATTTGAGCTCAGAGCCGTCAGATCACGTGCTCTGCACGCAGCATGTCGATATGCTCCTGGCTATAGCCGAGTTGGATCAGCACGGCATCGGTGTGTTCGCCCAGCAGCGGCGAGCGGGTCACTTCGGTGATGCTGTCGGACATCTTGATCGGATTGCCCACGGTAAGGTATTTTCCGCGTTCAGGATGATCGACCTCGACCACGGTGCCGCTGGCGCGCAGCGACGCATCATCGGCAATTTCTTTCATCGACAGAATCGGACCGCATGGAATGTCGTATTGGTTGAGGATGTCCATGGCTTCGAACTTGGTCATGGTCTTGCTCCACTCCTCGACCGTGGCAAAGATTGACATCAGACGTGGCAGGCGCGCGCGCGGGGTCGCATATTCGGGATCGGTAATCCATTCTTCCTTGCCGATGACCCTGCAGATCGCGGCCCATGCCGGCGCCTGCGCGATGAAATAGATGTACGCGTTCGGGTCACTCTCCCAGCCCTGGCACTTCAGGGTCCAGCCGGGCTGACCGCCGCCCGAAGAGTTGCCGGCGCGCGGCACCGATGTGCCGAAATCGCCATCTGGAAATTGCGGGTATTCTTCCATCGTTCCGGTGCGCTCCAGGCGCTGCTGGTCGCGCAGTTTGACGCGGCATAAATTGAGCACCGAATCTTGCATGGCAGTTAGTACCCGCTGTCCGCGTCCGGTGCTGTTGCGCTGGTAAAGTGCCGCAACGATCCCCAGTGCCAGATGCAGGCCGGTACCGCTATCGCCAATCTGGGCGCCGGTGACCATCGGCGGGCCATCGGCAAAGCCGGTGGTTGCTGCCGATCCGCCGGCGCATTGCGCCACATTTTCGTAGACCTTGCAATGCTCGTAAGGGCCGGGGCCGAAACCTTTGACCGAGGCCACCACCATGCGCGGATTGAGTTCCTGAATGCGCTGCCAGGTAAAACCCATCCGGTCCAGCGCCCCCGGCGCAAAATTCTCGACCAGAACATCGCACTGCTTGATCAGCGTTTCCAGCACCTCTTTGCCCTTCGGGTTCTTGGTGTCGAGCGTGATCGAGCGCTTGTTATGGTTGAGCATCGTGAAATACAGGCTGTCGACTCCGGGGATGTCGCGCAGTTGCGAACGCGTGGCGTCGCCTTCTCCGGCCCGCTCGACCTTGATGACATCGGCGCCAAACCATGCCAGCAGCTGAGTGCAGGTGGGTCCCGACTGGACATGGGTAAAATCCAAAATGCGAATGCCGTCCAATGCTTTGCTCATTTTTGTCTCCAAAGTGTCTGTTATCTGGCCACTATTCTTGATCGTTGTGGTCAGGATCGTCGATCCCGGGTGCTGCCCGTGGGGCCACTTTTATGCCGCGTGGCT
>JBLHNV010000203.1:0-5695 GCA_047623125.1 Janthinobacterium sp.
CGCTTTCTGAGCGTGCTGGCCCAGCACCGCGCGACGCTCGAACAACAGCGCGAAGATATCGCCATCACGCTGGCCGAGATCAGCGCGCATGAAGATGAATGCCAACGGATGCTCACTGGCATAGGCACCGAAGGCGCGCCGCCAGCGAACATCTGACGCCCGCACTGCACCATGTGGTTGCAACTTGCGGCGCCGCCACCTTTACGTTTACGTAAACGTCACGTATGATCTCGGGTGCGAGAATAAACTTGCTCTGGCGCGATCGGCAATCGGCAGCGCCTGCTGCCGATTGCCGGCCACATGCATGCGCCGATATTCGCTATCAAAATCGACTGCCATTGGCTAAACTGAATATTTGCTATCGAGATCAACCATGACTCAAGTAGCGTTCCCAAAACTGCTGCGCTCCCAGATTGCATTCGATATTGCGCACACGATACGCGATGGCTTCGACAAGCATTACCGCTTGTTCCGGCTGACCAGTCAGGCCGCAAAACAGCATTTCGAAAAAGGTTCATGGACGCTGGCGCAGGAGGCAGCCCGCGAGCGGATCGGATTTTATGACAAGCGCGTGCAGGAATGCGTGCAGATGCTCGAAGATGAATACGATCAGAACGAATTGACTGACGAAGTGTGGCGCGAACTGAAACTGCACTACATCGGCATGTTGTCCGACCATAAGCAGCCGGAACTGGCCGAAACTTTTTTCAATTCAGTCTGCTGCAATATCTTGCACCGAACCTACTTCCATAACGACTTCATCTTCGTGCGGCCCGTGGTCTCTACCGAATACATAGAAACCGACGAGCGCCCGACTTACCGCGTCTATTACCCGGCGGCAGATGGCTTGCACGTCACGCTCAAACGCATCATCACCAACTTTCAGCTGGACTGCCCTTTTGCCGACCTCGATCGCGACGTCGGACTCGTTGAAGAACGGCTGACGCACATGTTCGGCATCGCCAGGTTGGAACCGAATAACCAAATTCAGGTGCTGTCGACGCTGTTCTACCGTAACAAGGGCGCCTATATCGTCGGCAAAGGCATCAATGGCAATCGCGAATATCCCTTCGTCGTGCCGCTCCTGCACAACCGTAGCAGCGAACTGATCCTCGACACGGTGCTGTTCGAGCATGAACAGATTTCCGTGCTGTTTTCATTCACTCGCGCCTATTTTCTGGTCGACATGGAAGTGCCGTCGGCCTACGTGCAATTCTTGCGCAGTCTGTTGCCACGCAAGCCGCGCAACGAGATCTACACGATCCTCGGTTTGCAAAAACAGGGCAAGACGCTGTTTTACCGCGATTACCTGCAGCACATGAAGCATTCGTCGGACCATTTTCAGATCGCACCCGGCATCCGCGGTCTGGTCATGCTGGTGTTCGCGCTGCCGTCATTTCCGTATGTGTTCAAGGTCATCAAGGATTTTTTCCCTGCGCCCAAGGAAACCACGCGGGCGCAGATCAAGGAAAAATACTTGCTGGTCAAGCATCATGACCGCGTCGGCCGCATGGCCGATACGCTCGAATATTCGAACGTCGCATTTCCGCGCGCGCGCTTTGATGCGGCCTTGCTGGCCGAGCTGAACCAATATGCACCATCGCTGGTCGAGTTCGAGGGCGAGCGCATCATCATCAAGCACTTGTACATCGAACGACGCATGGTCCCGCTCAATCTGTGGCTGTCGAATGCAGAAAAGGAAGGCAACGACGCGATGATCGAGCATGGCGTACTGGAATATGGCAATGCGATCAAGGAATTGGTAGCGGCCAACATTTTTCCCGGCGACATGCTCTACAAGAACTTTGGCGTCACGCGCAACGAGCGCGTGGTGTTTTACGATTACGACGAGATCGAGTACGTCACCGATTGCCATTTTCGCGTGATCCCGCAACCACGCAATGAAGAAGATGAAATGTCAGCCGAGCCGTGGTACTCGGTTGGCAAGCACGATGTTTTTCCCGAGCAGTTTGGCAGTTTTTTGCTGGGCAACGCGAAGATCAAGAAATACTTTCTCAAGCATCACGCCGACTTGCTGACGCAAGCTTATTGGCAAGCACGCAAGCAGCGCATCGTAGACGGCTTCGTCGACGACGTATTTCCTTATCCGCAGCAGATAAGGTTTTGCAATCAAGCCACTTTCACGCCATCCCCGTCACTGCCACTGGAGACCTTACACCTTGAATGACGCCATCCTGAATGTCCCCGCTATCCATGATCCTGTCGTCATCGTCGGCGCAGCCCGCACCCCGATGGGCGCCTTCCAGAGCGACTTTGCCAGTCTCAGCGCCAGCGACCTGGGCGCCGTCGCGATCAAGGCCGCCGTCGAACGCGCCGGCGTCAACCCGAGCGCGGTCGAACAAGTGTATTTCGGTAATTGCCTGATGGCTGGCCAGGGCCAGGCGCCAGCGCGCCAGGCCGCGCTGAAAGCCGGCCTGCCGACCTCTACCGGCGCTGTCACGCTGTCAAAGATGTGCGGTTCGGCGATGCAGGCGACGATGTTCGCGCACGATGCATTGAAAGCGGGCAGCGCCGATGTGATCGTCGCCGGCGGCATGGAGTCGATGACCAATGCGCCATACCTGATCCCGAAGGCGCGTGGCGGCTACCGCATCGGCCACGGCATGATCATGGACCACATGATGCTCGACGGCCTGGAAGACGCTTACCAGAAAGATGAAACAGGCAATCCGCGTTCGATGGGCACGTTTGCCGAAGAGTGCGCCAGCGAGTACCAGTTCACGCGCGCAGCGCAGGATGCCTTCGCGATCGCGTCGGTGCAGCGCGCCCAAGCGGCGAGCACCGACGGTGGCTTCGCATGGGAAATTGCTCCCGTCACGGTGAAGGGCCGCGCTGGCGACACGCTCATCGCCAAGGATGAAGGCCCTTTGAGAGCCCGGCTGGAAAAAATTCCGACGTTGAAACCGGCATTCAAGAAAGATGGCACGATCACGGCCGCGTCCTCGTCCTCGATCAACGATGGCGCCGCCGCGCTGGTGCTGATGCGCGCATCGACCGCCAGCAAACTGGGCTGCAAGGTGATTGCGACGATCCATGGTCACGCGACCCATGCTCAGGCGCCGAACCTGTTTACGACGGCGCCGGTCGGGGCGATCAGGAAGCTGTACCAAAAGACCGGCTGGAACACGGCCGACGTCGACCTGTTTGAAATCAATGAAGCGTTCGCCGCCGTGCCGATGGCCGCGATGCACGATCTGGGCATCGGGCACGACAAGATCAATATCCACGGCGGCGCTTGCGCGCTTGGCCACCCTATCGGCGCTTCCGGCGCGCGCATCATCGTCACCTTGATCGGCGCATTGAAGCAGTCCGGCGGCAAGAAAGGCGTCGCGGCGCTGTGCATAGGCGGCGGCGAAGCGACGGCAATCGCGATCGAACTGGCTTGAATGCGATAGCCAAGCGCGGCGCGCGCCTCTCAACCACGAACAGGAGCACGACATGTCCACTGCATTGATCATCGGCGCCTCGCGCGGCATCGGCCATGAATTGGCGCGCCAGTACCTGCAGCACGGCTGGCGCGTCATCGCCACTGCCCGCAGCAGCGACGATTGCGACGCGCTGACGGCGCTGGGCGCCGAAACGCAGCAACTCGACGTGACCAGCGCAGCCGATTGCGCCGCACTGGGCTGCCGGCTCGATGGCGAACAACTCGATGTCGCGCTGCTCAATGCCGGCATCTACGGTCCGCGCAACGATGGCATACCGCTGGAGCACGATTTCGACCAGGTCATGCACACCAATGTGCTGGCCGCGATGCGCTTGCTGCCGATAATCGCGCCCATGGTCTGCGCGGTGCGCGGCAAACTGGCCGTGACATCATCGATGATGGGTTCACTGAGCCTGCGCCACAGGCCGAACGCGCCGTTGTACCGTGCCAGCAAGGCAGCGCTGAACTCGGTGCTGATCGACACGGCACTGATCTTCGGGCCGCAAGGCGCCACCTGCGTCGCCTTTCATCCGGGCTGGGTCCGGACCACGATGGGTGGCGCAGACGCCGACCTGTCGCCCGAGCAAAGCGCGCAAGGCATGCGCAACACCCTCGCCGGCCTGGCCAGTTCCGAGCAGGCCGCGTTTCTCAACTACGATGGCAAGCCGCTCAGTTGGTAGTCACTTGTCTTACAGTCACTTTTTAGGTTTTCAGCGATGATATTGAGCGATGAACATGCAATGATCCGCGACGCTTTGCGCACATTTTCGCGCGAGCGCCTGGCCCCGAATGCGGCGCGCTGGGACAAGGAACATCACTTTCCAAAGGAAGAGTTGACGGAACTGGCGGCGCTGGGCACGTTCGGCGTCGCGGTGCCGGAAGAGCTGGGCGGCGCCGGCCTCGACTACGTGGCGCTGGCGCTGGTGCTGGAAGAGATCGCGGCCGGCGATGGCGGCACGTCGACCATCATCTCGGTCAACAATTGCCCGGTGTGCTCGATCGCGATGATGTACGCCAATCCGGCGCAAAAAGAGCAGTGGCTGCGCCCGCTGGCGCAAGGCAAGATGCTGGGTGCATTTTGCCTGACCGAACCGCACACCGGCAGCGATGCCTCGGCGCTGCGCACGACAGCGACGCGCGATGATAATGGCTACGTGCTCAACGGCGTCAAGCAATTCATCACCAGCGGCAAATACGCCGACGTCGCGATCGTGCTGGCCGTGACCGACAAAGCGGCCGGCAAAAAAGGCATCAGTGCCTTCTGGGTGCCCACGAACAGCGCCGGCTACATCGTGGCCGGCCTGGAACAAAAGATGGGTCAGCATTCATCGGACACGGCGCAAATTCTGTTCGAGAATTGCCGCATTCCTCTTGAGAACCTGATCGGCCAGGAAGGCCAGGGCTACAAGATTGCGCTGTCCGGCCTCGAAGGCGGGCGCATCGGCATCGCCTCGCAAGCGGTCGGCATGGCGCGCGCCGCATACGATGCTGCGCTCGCCTATGCGCGCGACCGGGTCACGTTCGGCAAGCCGATCTTCGAACACCAGGCAGTCCAGTTCAGGCTGGCCGACATGGCGACGCAAATCGAAGCGGCGCGCCAACTGGTGCTGCACGCGGCGGCGATGAAAGATGCCGGCTTGCCCTGCCTGAAGGAAGCGGCGATGGCCAAGCTGTTCGCCTCCGAAATGGCCGAGCGCGTGTGTTCCGATGCGATCCAGGTGCACGGCGGCTATGGCTATGTGTCCGACTTCCCGGTCGAGCGCATCTACCGCGACGTGCGCGTATGCCAGATCTATGAAGGCACCAGCGACATCCAGAAAATCCTGATCGCGCGCGCGCTGTAACGCTCCCGGCTGTCGGCGCGCGATCGCTGCCAGCCGAAAAAAGACCAGGCCCGCCGCCAAGCGGGCTTTTTTACGCCTGCGCAAGTCACGCTCTCATGCTGATGCGCTCCGATCCGGATGCAACACGCCCAGCCGAACATGATCTCCGGCTCGATCCTGGCCTCGCCCGCTGCGCCCGAACGGGCTGCCCTTTTCGCATAATCATATTCAAAAAAAATCGTTTTTATTTCTTTAGGACAAAACTATAATTCTGAAAAGGAACTTTTTGTCCAGCACCGGGCGATGCTCGAATCAAACATCCTTGCGATGCCGAGATCGAGTCGCTTCGTGGCAGCCATTCCATATCAACGATTTTTAAAGAAATGACATGACCAACAACACCTGCCGTATTCCCGTACTGGTC
>JBLHNV010000204.1:0-5658 GCA_047623125.1 Janthinobacterium sp.
CAATGTAGTCGTGTATGGCGCGGACGAGGGTTGGTGGCTGAAAATTCCCTTCCTGACCTTCAAGCAGGAATTGCATTTCGTACTCAACAATGAAAAGACCAAGTCTTTCCAGCATGTGAAAGTCAATGCCAATCAAATCCTCAGTCCAGCCATGAAATTTCGCAGCACCGATGGCGCGGCCGACGCTTTCATGTCGGCCAGCAGCCCGAAACGCTTGATCGATTTGCTACCGGGCGGCACCAAATACAACTTTACCAAGCATCTGGTGCACGAATACCGCTATTGAGCCGTTAAAGAACGGAAAAACGCGCTGAAAAACAAGCTCGATAGCCGCTGCTGAAGAACTGACAAGCGTCGTTCAGACTTCGCGCGCCAGCGCCAGAAATTCGGTGCGCAATGCCAGGTTCGGTTGCAATTCGCCCAGCATCGCCGACGTGATGGTTTCTTCGCCAGGGGTACGTATACCCCGGCTTTCCATGCACAAATGACGGCAGCGCACGACGACGCCGACCGCGATCGGGTCGAGTGCTTCCATCAGCGCATTGGCGATCTGTATCGTCATGCGCTCCTGTACCTGCAGGCGCTTCGAAAAGCAATCGACGAGACGGGTCAGTTTCGACAAGCCGACAATTTTTCCGTTCGGAACGTAACCAATGGTCGCCTTGCCGAAAAACGGCGCCAGATGGTGCTCGCAATGGCTGTAGATGGGAATGCCACGTACGACGATCAGCTCATTGTATTGCTCAGCGCCGTCTTCGAATGCCTTCAGCAAATCGACCGGTTCCTGACCATAGCCGGAGGTCCAGTGTTTCCAGGCCTTGGTGACACGGGCCGGGGTTTCCAGCAAACCTGGACGGTCTGGATTTTCGCCCAGACTGACCAGAAAACGGCGCCAATCTTGTTCAGAGAATTCTTCTTTTGACATGTTACACACCCTAAAAATTTCGATTACCTCCAGTATATAGAAAATGCAGATAAGACATCACCGAGGCCTTAAATTGACAACCAGCAACCGGCAACTTGCGACTGTTGGCTGCGGCGCGGGTCAGGACCAGGGGGCACTGTACTTCTGTTGCAAGGTCCAGACCCAGGCCGGCGGAATATTGCGCAACACCAGTTTTTGGCGTTTCCAGACCAGGCCCGGATGGGGCGAGTCGAACGGAACACGCTGGCCGTAAGTGTATTGAACCAGCCGGCGCGTCGGACTGGCCAGCAAAAAATCTTTCAGCAAGCTGATGATTTGCTCTGCAACAATTTTAGGCAAGCTGCGAAATGGCAACGACGACACGATCACCGACTCGTCGGGGATGTCGCTGAACAAGTCTTGCCTGGACTGGATCGCATCGGCCACCACGATGCACGTCAGGAATCGCAGCCGCAGCGCCGCCGCCATCGGCGCATCGCGCTCGACGACGACCAGCGTGGCCGTCGGAAACGACTCCCGCAAACGCTGCGTCACGGCACCGGTACCGGCGCCCAGTTCGATCAGATGCTGCGCGCCATGCGCATGCCGACATAGCGTCCTGGCCAGAAAGACCGACGATGGCGCGATGGCACCCACCAGATCAGGTGCTTTCAAGTAACTGAGGAAAAAATTTGATCTCAAAGTGATGCTTTCTTGGCGCTAATGCGGGAATGCCCATGCCCGCAATGGCGGCGCCATTGCAAGCATGGGGCGATGCAAAGCCGGTATTCAGGCTGGATACTAACTCATGCGATCAACGCCGCCCCGTTATGCACGACCCGCCATCGCACATCAATGCCTTTTATTTGCGCTGGCAAGCGACGGATGATCAGCCCGCTTTGACAGACAGGCGACTGCCGCCCGCGATCAGCAGCAAAATCGCGCTGACCAGCACCAGCGTCAAGGCGAGATGACCGACAGACACCGGACCGAAGTGAAACAAGGCATTCATGAAGGGCGAAAACAGCGCCAGCCCCAGCGCCAGCAGCGCACTGGCGACGACCCACCACAAGGCAGGATTGGGCAGCAGGATTGATGCGCGCAGCGGCAATATCCATGAGCGGTTAATAAAGATGAGCCAGATGTCGCCGACGATCATCGCGCAAAACATCAACGTACGGGCTTGCTCGACATTGAATCCGGCCCGCTGCGCCAGTCGGTGCACGGCCAGCAACAATCCGAACAGAACCAGACCCTGCCACAAGCCGCGCAACAGCAACTTGCGGTCGAAGATTTTCGCATCAGGAGCGCGGGGCAGGCGCCGCATCACGTCGTTTTCTTCCGGCTCCGCTTCAAACACGATCGAGCAGGTCGGATTGATCATCAATTCAAAGAATACGATATGCACCGGCAGCAACACCAGCGGCCAACCCATCATCACCGGCAACATCGACATGCCGGCGATCGGGATGTGCGCGGCGATGATGAACACGACCGCCTTGCGGATATTGTCGAATACGCGACGGCCCAGCCTGACGGCGACCACGATCGAGCCGAAGTCGTCGTCCAGCAGCACCAGCGCGGCCGATTCGCGCGCAACATCGGTGCCGCGCCCGCCCATGGCGATGCCGATATGGGCCGCCTTCAGCGCCGGCGCATCGTTGACGCCATCGCCGGTCATCGCGACGATCTCGCCGGTAGCCTTGAGCGCTTGCACCAGCCGCAATTTTTGCTCCGGATGCACGCGGCAAAAGACATTTACCTGCGGCAGGCGCTGCTGCAATTGCGCATCATCCAGGCTGTCAAGTTGCGCGCCCGTCACCACGCCGGCGCTGATGTCGAGCCCGCTTGAACGCGCGACAGCGATGGCGGTGACGGAGTAGTCGCCGGTGATCATGACGACGCGAATGCCGGCCGCGTGGCATTCGGCAATCGCCGGCGCGGCCGTGACACGCAAGGGATCAGCCAGCCCGATCAAGCCGCAAAATTGAAAATCGAAATCATGCTGGATCGCCGGCAAGTCCGGCTGCCGGAATGCTGCTCTGGCGACCGCCAGCACGCGCAAGCCCTGCTCGGCCAGCGCATTCACTTGCGCGGTGATGCGCTGCACCCGGTCGGCATCGAGGTGACAAAGATCGACGATCGCTTCCGGCGCGCCCTTGGCAGCGATCACGTAATCTGTCTGGTCGGGCGAGCGCCACACCCGCGACATCGCCAGCAATTGGCGCGACAGCGGGTATTGCTCCACCAACGCCCAGCTGTCGTGGATGTGCTCGGTACCGGCCAGCGCAGCATGGCCGGTCGCAAGAAGCGCTTTTTCCATCGGATCGAACGGCTCGCGCAGACTCGCGAGCAGCGCAAATTCCAGCGTTTCATGGAAAATTTCGGGGCAATCCTGACCGCTCGCAGTAGCGTCGCAAGCATGCATCTCGCCGTCGACGATGATGCGGGCCACCGCCATCCGATTTTGTGTCAGCGTACCGGTCTTGTCGACGCACAGCACGGTCGCTGCGCCCAGCAGCTCGATGGCTGACATACGGCGCGTCAAGACTTGCTTTCTGGCGATACGCCATGCACCCAGGCCAAGAAAAATCGTCAATATTAGCGGCAGCTCAGCCGGCAATATGCCCATCGCCAGTGTCAGCCCGGCCAGAATGCCATTAAGCCAGTCGCCACGCGCCATGCTGTACCACAGCGTCAGCAAGAGCACGAACGCTATGCTCGATAGCGCCACCACCTTGACCGCGCGCGCCGTCTCGTCCTGCACCCGGCTGCTTGCGTCCTCCAGCGTCGACAACGCCTGTCCGATGCGCCCGACCGCGGTTTTTTCAGCGGTCGCGACCACCCGCCCCCGCCCCTTGCCCTGTACCACCAGCGTGCCCGAATACAAGCAGGGTAAATCGTCACCGCCGGGCGCGGCCAATTGCTGCGGCAGCGCGGCAACATCCACCCCGGAGGCGTCGACAGCCTTCCTGACCGGCACCGATTCGCCGCTCAGCAACGATTCGTCAACCGTCATGCTCTCGCTGGCGAACAGCAGCGCGTCAGCCGGCACACGGTCGCCCTCGGACAACAGAATGATATCGCCGACCACAACATCAGGCCCGGCGATGCGCTGCTGGCGTCCATCGCGCAGCACCAGCGCGCGCGGGCTGGACAGATCGCGCAACGCTTCCAGCGCACGTTCGCTCTTGCGCTCCTGCGTGAAGCTCATGCCCATGATGATGAATACCGAACCGAGCAAGATGATGGCATCTTGCTGCTCACCCAGCAGCAGATAAATGCTGCCACAAGCGATCAACAACAGGAACATCGGCTCGCACGCGACACGCCACGCGATCGCCAGCAGTGAACGCGGCTTTGACGAAGGCAATTCATTGCGACCGTCAGCGCGCAGGCGCTGGCGCGCCTCTGCGTCGCTCAGGCCGGTGTCGGTACTGGTAACATCTGGCATGGTGTCCATCCAAGGTGTCGCCATGGCGATGACCGACATGGCAAGCTTGCAATCTGCAATAAAGTAACGTGCCGCCCCTGCAATGCCGACCTCAATGGAAACTGGCGCTCCTGCCTGATTTTGAAACGCAGCGCCACCATCAATGCCAGTCTGGAACAATAGAAACCAGGGTCAATGCAAGTGCTCAATAAAGAACGACACTAATATCTGCCGCTGCTAGTGTATTTGCGACAAGTCAATGAGGCTGGCACCGACGCCAACTTGCCGCATGGAATACCATCAACCCGCTTGACCTTCCCCGATGGGAAGCTTCAGAATGACTTTACCGATCCGCTATCGGACCTGTTTTCACTGCAAATGCTAAACTTGACGACATGAACCGCACTTTCAAAATATTCCTGCTTTGGCTGTTGATCAGCATGCTGCCGATGCAGGCATTTGCGGTGTCCGTCTCGGTCGCGTGCAAACCGACGCACGCGATGGCCGAACATGCAATGGCGCAACATGATGCCGCCCATGCCGAGAATGTGGATCAACAGCATGCAGGCCACCAGCAGTTGGCGTCAACAGCGCATGACTGCGCTGATGCGTCATGCAGTGCCTGCACCACGTGCTGCGCAGCGCTCAGCGCAGCAGCGAACGCATCGACGCCAGCGACCATCCATCCGATGTCAGAATCGTTCGCAACAAGGCTGGCCGCGCCAGACGACAGCTTCATTCCGGCTGGCCTGGAGCGCCCACCCAAGCGGGCTTGATCGCACCACAGTGTTGAGCGCAACCGTATCCGCTGGTGTGGCGGACAAGCCACTCCATGCATGGCGCAAATACTGTACTTTTTGCACCTTACTGACTTCAGGAAAAATTCATGTCCCTCAAATATTGCCTGGCGCTGGCATTGCTGCCGTGCGCCGTCGCCGCCGCACAAGCACCCAATGCTGCCGATGCCGGCGCAGCCGTTGCAGCAGCAAGCTACGCGTCCGCGTTCGAACACTACCGCAGCGCGGCCGATGCGCCAACAACACCCGACCAGGCTTGGCATGCCGCCAACGAGCAAGTAAAAAACGCTGGCCATTCCATGCCGATGACCGACTCCATGCCGATGACCCATTCCATGCCGATGACCGACTCCATGCCCATGAACCATTCCATGCCAATGACCGGCTCCACGCCGATGACCCATTCCATGCCGATGACCGACTCCACGCCGATGACCCATTCCATGCCGATGCCGGATTCAATGCACATGCCTGCAACAGGCAGCGGGCAGCCTGAAGCCAAGGCCGATCCGCATGCCGGTCAT
>JBLHNV010000205.1:0-5646 GCA_047623125.1 Janthinobacterium sp.
GATCGCAGGTGCATCGGGGAAATTCTCGGCGCCCTTGATTTCATAGCGGATGCCGCAGATGACCTTGGCGCACCAGATGATGAACACGTTCCAGCGCGACGTGACCCAATAGCGCTTGTTGTAGGGTAGCGGCGCAGCCAGCAAGCAGACGCAAGCCCAGATCACGGTCGCGCAGACCATGACCAGCATGAACAGCAGGGAACGCAAAAACAGAATGGTATGACGCAATGCAATCTCCAGAAATTATGATTGGTTCGGTACTTCGGTAGTTTGGTGATTCGGTCCGAGGTTGGCGCGAGCTCAGTGCGCCGGATGGCTGCTGCCATCGTTGCCGGCGTGCTTGAGCAAGCTCTCTACCATCAACGCCAGATCAGGGAAGATCAGCGTACCCGGTGGCAAGCCGCCACCCGCGTTCGTGTATTCGCCCTTGCCGGTCAATACCAGATACGGCGCGCAGCCGCTGTCATAAGCGGCTTGCAAGTCGCGCAGCGAATCGCCGACCGCCGGCACCCCTTTGAGCGACGTCTTGTAGCGCTGCGCAATTTCATCGAACATGCCCGGCTTTGGCTTGCGGCAGGCGCAATTGTCGACGCTGGCGTGCGGGCAAAAGAAGACCGCATCGATGGTCGCGCCCACTTGTTGTGCGAGGCCGTGCATTTTCTGGTGGATGGCATTGAGCGCCGTCATGTCGAACAGGCGGCGCGCGATGCCCGATTGATTCGATGCGACGACGACCCGGTAACCGGCCTGGTTCAGCCGTGCGATCGCTTCCAGCGAGCCTGGCACCGGTTGCCATTCGAGCGGCGACTTGATGAAATCGGACGAGTCATGGTTGATCACGCCGTCGCGGTCGAGGATGATCAGCTTGATGGCGGACGTGCCCATTCACGCCGCCAGCTTTGAAATGTCAGCTACCCGGTTCATCATGGCGTGCAGGCCAGCGAGCAGCGCGAGTCGATTGTTGCGCAGCGCCAGGTCGTCGGCCATCACCATCACGCCGTTGAAGAATGCATCGACTGGTTCTTGCAACCGGGCCAGCATCTTCAATGTGCTGCCGAAGTCGCCCTGTGCAAATGCGGCATCGACGTCCGGCTGCAAACGCGCCATGATCGCAGCCAGGTCGCGCTCGGCGTCTTCGTGCAACAGCGACGCGGCAATGTCGGCCTGCACCGCGACGGTCTTTTTCAAAATGTTCGTGATGCGCTTGTTGGCGCTGGCCAGCGATGCGCTCTCGGGCAAGGTGGCAAATGCCTGCACTGCATCAAGGCGCTGCACGATGTCGTCCAGCCGGTCCGGGTTTTGCGCCAGCACCGCTTCGATTTCATTGGGTGTGAAGCCGCGTTCGCGCAACATGCCGCGCAATCGCTCCAGCATGAAGACGGTGATGTCTTGCACCATCGTCTGCACCAGTTCCGGCTTGCCGGCGCAGGCCGGAAACAGGCTGGCCGCATCGTTTAGCAAGCCAGCGATCGACAGCGGCAAGCGCTTTTCGAGCAGCATGCGCAGCACGCCCAGCGCATGGCGGCGCAGCGCGAACGGGTCCTTGTCGCCGGTCGGCTGCAAACCGATGCTCCAGATGCCGACCAGCGTTTCGAGCTTGTCGGCCAGCGCCACGCAAGTGCCGGTCGCGCTCACTGGCAAGGCATCGCCGGCATAGCGTGGCTGGTAATGCTCGGATGCGGCCAGTGCCACTTCGTCGTGTTCGCCATCGTGGCGCGCGTAATATGCGCCCATGATGCCTTGCAATTCGGGGAATTCGCCGACCATGTCGGTCAGCAAGTCGGCCTTGGCCAGCATCGCGCCGCGCTCGGCCAGTTGCACGTCATGGCCGAGCTTGCCTGCGATGTTGCCGGCCAATGCCTTGACCCGCTGCATCCGATCCAGCTGGCTGCCCAGTTTGTTGTGATAGACGACGTTGGCCAGCAGCGGCAAACGCGATTCCAGTGTCTTTTTCTGGTCTTGCTCGAAAAAGAATTTGGCATCCGACAGGCGCGGGCGCACCACGCGCTCGTTGCCGCTGATGATGTGCTCGGGTGTCTTTGTTGCGATGTTCGAGACGATCAAAAAGCGCGAGCGCAGCTTGCCTTCGGCATCGGTCAGCGCAAAATATTTCTGGTTGGTTTGCATCGTCAGGATCAGGCATTCCTGCGGCACGCTAAGAAATTCCTGCTCGAAGTGGCATTCGTAGACTACCGGCCATTCGACCAGGCCGGTGACTTCATCGAGCAATGCTTCAGGCATCAGCACCAGGTCGACGCCAGCCTTGGCCAGCAGCGCGGCGCGGATCATTTCCTTGCGCTGCGCTATGCCGGTGATGACCTTGCCTTCGAGGGCCAGCGTCGGCGCATAATTGTCGGCATGCAAGATGGTGATCGGGCGTGCGCCATCTTCCATCATGAAGCGGTGGCCCAGCGTTTGCGCACCGGAAGTGATGCCGAGCAGCGTCAAAGGCACGACGGTATCACCGTGCAGGGCGATCAGCTTGTGCGCCGGGCGCACGAATTCGACTGTGGCCCCGTCAGGTCGTTGATAGCTCATCAGTTTCGGAATCGGCAATTTGGCCGCGGCATCGAACAATGCCGCTTGCAAGCCGGTCGCCAGCAGGCTGCCTTTGGCGATGTGGGTGTGGAAAAAGCTATCGGCCTTGCCATCTGGCGCGCGTTCCAGGTCGGCGACACTCACGTCAGGGAAACCCAGCGCGGCCAGTTTCTTGACCAGCGGTGCGCTAGCGTTGCCGGCGGCGTCCAGCGCCACGCTGACCGGCAGCACTTTTTCGCGTATCGATTTGTCCGGCGACAGTGCGCGCACAGCGGAAATCGTCACCGCCAGTCGGCGCGGCGTGGCGTGAGAGGTGGCGACGCTGCAAGGTTCCAGCAAGTCGCGCGTTTTCAAACCGTTGAAGATGCCGGCGGCAAACGCGGCGCTCAGCTTGGCCAGCGCTTTCGGCGGCAATTCTTCGGTCAGCAGTTCAATCAATAATGTCTGGTTCATGTCTTTTCTCGTCTTGCCTGTATCTGTTTGCGCTTATTTACTTGCGCGTATCGACTTCCACGTCGCGTCTTGTGCGTGCCGCTTCAGGTGCCGGCCTTGGCATCGGCGCACATCGGAAAACCCAGTCGCTCGCGCGAATCGTAATAGGCTTGCGCGACCAGGCGCGACAGCGTGCGCACGCGGCCGATGTAGGCGGCGCGTTCGGTCACCGAGATGGCGCCGCGCGCATCGAGCATGTTGAAGCTGTGCGACGCCTTCATGATTTTTTCGTAAGCGGGCAGAGTCAGTTGCAATTCGATCAGACGCTTCGCTTCCGACTCGTCATTGGCGAATTGCGCGAACAATAATTCGGTATTGGCATGCTCGAAATTGTAGGTCGATTGTTCCACTTCATTCTGGTGGAACACATCGCCGTAGGTGAGCTTTTTCGTCACACCATTCTCTTGCCATTCGGTCCAGATCAGGTCATAGACGTTTTCGACGCCTTGCAGATACATCGCCAGGCGTTCGATGCCATAGGTGATCTCGCCCAGCACCGGCTTGCAATCGAGTCCGCCCACTTGCTGGAAGTAGGTAAATTGTGTCACTTCCATGCCGTTCAGCCAGACTTCCCAGCCTAGACCCCAGGCACCCAGGCTTGGGCTTTCCCAGTCATCTTCGACGAAGCGCACGTCGTTTTGCTTCAAGTCCAGGCCGAGCGCGCTCAAAGAACCCAGGTACAGGTCGATGATATTGTCGGGGGCCGGTTTCAGCACGACCTGGTATTGGTAGTAATGCTGCATGCGGTTCGGGTTGGCGCCGTAGCGGCCATCCTTGGGCCGGCGCGATGGCTGCACATAGGCGGCGCGCCACGGCTCGGGGCCGATCGCGCGCAAGAAGGTGCCGGTGTGGAACGTACCGGCGCCCACTTCCATGTCGTAAGGCTGGAGCAGGGCGCAACCTTGCTGGTCCCAGTAATTTTGCAGTGTCAGAATAATATGTTGAAAAGTGAGCATGGGTCTGGTCGCATCGAGGCGCGATCGGTTGGTGTAAGCGGAGAGCGCCAAAGCGCTTGATTTTAGCGGGTTTTGAAGTGACGCTGTGACAATTCTGGGTCAGCGCTGCCGCGCAGCGTCATCGGCGGCGGCGCGCCAACGATGACGCAACAGCCATGCAGCGGCCAGCGCCAGCGCGCTCAGTCCCAGAAACAGCCAGTTGCCCAGCAAGATGTAAGGCGTCATGCCCGCCATGCCTTGCACGTTGGCAGCGAGCGTGCCGCTGGTGTACGGCGCGAGTTGGGCGACGATCTGACCACGTCCATCGATGATGGCCGTGGCGCCGCTATTGGTCGAGCGCAGCATCGGTCGGCCCGTTTCCAGAGTGCGCATCTGCGAGATTTGCAAATGCTGGTCGATCGCGATCGATTCGCCATACCAGGCCAGATTCGATATATTCAGCAATAGCGTGGCCGGTTTTTGTCCTTGTTGCGGCGCAGCCAGTTGTGCGGCGATCTCTTCGCCGAACAAGTCTTCGTAGCAGATATTGGGCAAGATGCGCTGGTCCTTGACCAGGAATGCCGCTTGCCGCGCCGCGCCGCGCTGGAAGTCGCCCAGCGGGATCGTCATCAGGTCGACGAACCAGCGAAAGCCGAGCGGGATGAATTCGCCGAACGGCACCAGGTGATGCTTGTCATAACGGTACGGCTGGCTGGGCGCGCTGGCCGACGCCGGAGCGATGCCGAGCGCGCTGTTCGAAAACAGGGAAGGGCCGTCCGTCAGTGGTATGCCGAGCAGCACATGGCTGCCTGTTTCTTGCGCAAAGCGGGCCAGGCTGGGCAAGTAATCGCTCGGCAACTGGTTTGGAAACAGCGATACTGCCGTTTCCGGCAAGGCGATCAGATCGGCACGGCCGGCGGTGATCGCGTCTTGGTACATCTTGAGCGCGCCTTCGATGCGCACCGGATTGAATTTTTCGTCTTGTGCCACGTTGCCTTGCAACAGGCGCACCGAAATCAGGGCGCCTTCGGCGTGCGTCCACGCGATCGATTTCAAGCCCCAGCCAGCGCCGATGACCATTAGCATCAGTGCCAGCGCGAACTTGCGCGAGCGGTGCCGCAACAACAGCAGCGCGCCGGCAACCAGCGCCGCGAGCCAGCCCAGTCCGTAGACGCCGAGCAGGGGCGCGTAGCCGGCCAGAGGACTGATGTTGTGGGCGTAGCCGGCGACGACCCACGGAAAACCGGTGAACACCGTTCCGCGCAGCCATTCGCCCACAGCCCATAGCGCGGGCAAGACCAGCAGCAGCATGATCGGCAGCGACAGCGTCCAACGCCGGCGCAGCCAGGCTGCTGCGGCCATCACCAGCCCGGCATATGCGCCCAGAAACAGCGTCAGCAGCGCGACGGCCAGCGCCGCCAGCGGCGCCGCCATGCCACCGAAATCGTGCATCGCAATGTACAGCCAGTGCACGCCGGCCGCGGTCCAGCCAAAGCCAAAGGCCCAGCCGACCAGAAAACTGCGCTTGATTGAGTTCGCGCGCAAGATCTGGTAGAAAAGAATGGCGAGGCTGGCTATTTGCAGCGGCCAGTAGCCGAACGGGGCGAAAGCGAGGATCGCGGTGGCGCCAGCCAATGCCGCGATCAGCATCCGCACGCCGGTACTGCGCGATTGCCTGTCA
>JBLHNV010000206.1:0-5613 GCA_047623125.1 Janthinobacterium sp.
GCCATGATCGAAATCCCGGCCGCTGCGCTGGCGCTGCCGATGTTCGTCAAGCGCATGGATTTCCTGTCGATCGGCACCAACGATCTGATCCAGTACACGCTGGCGATCGACCGCGTCGATTACGAAGTCGCGCACCTTTACAACCCGCTGCATCCTGCGGTGCTGCAATTGATCGGGATGACGATTGCGGCCGGCCACAAGGCCGGCATCGATGTCGCCGTGTGTGGCGAGATGGCCGGTGACATCAAGCTGACCAGGCTGTTGTTGGGGATGGGATTGCGCGAATTCTCGATGCATCCGGCGCAGTTGCTGTCGGTGAAACAAGAAATACTCGGCAGCGACTTGCGCGTCATCGTGCCGCAGACGCGCAAGATTTTGCGCGCAATGGAACCGAATGCGATCGCCAAAGCGGTTCGTCTGTTGCAGGTGATGTAAGATTGCACGCTGGCAAGCAGGCTTGCACCGTTTGTTGTTTGCTTTGCTTGCGCCGTTTTGCCTTTTTATATTTGCCACCGCTTGTCCCGATTACACTTACCAGCAGAACCATCACATGTCTTCCACCGGAATCGTATCGCCGCAAACCATGCATTTCACGCAAGCACTGCAGCTGCAAAGCGGCGCGTCGCTGCCTGACTACATGCTCACTTTTGAAACCTACGGCACGCTCAATCCTGACCATAGCAATGCGGTGCTGGTGTGCCACGCGCTTAACGCGTCGCACCACGTGGCCGGTGTCTATGCCGGACAGCCGAAAAGTGTCGGCTGGTGGGACAATATGGTTGGCCCCGGAAAACCGCTCGATACCGACCGCTTCTTCGTCATCGGCGTCAACAACCTCGGTTCCTGCTTCGGTTCGACCGGGCCGATGCATGTCAATGCCGCCACCGGCAAGCCGTATGGCGCCGCTTTTCCGGTTGTTACCGTCGAGGATTGGGTCGTCGCACAGGGGCGCCTGGCCGATGCGCTGGGCATCACCCAGTTCGCCGCAGTGATGGGCGGATCGCTGGGTGGCATGCAGGCGCTGGCGTGGAGCATCATGTATCCGGAGCGCTTGCGGCATTGCGTGGTCATCGCATCGACTGCCAAGTTGTCGGCGCAAAACATCGCATTCAACGATGTCGCGCGCCAGGCCATCTTGTCGGACCCGGATTACCACGGCGGCGACTTTTATGCGCACGGCGTGGTGCCGCGCAATGGTTTGCGTGTGGCACGCATGGTCGGTCACATCACGTATTTGTCGGACAACGACATGGCCGAGAAATTTGGCCGCAAATTGCGCGACGTTGCGCAGACCGGCGCCTACCAGTTCGGCTTTGGCGTCGACTTCGAAATCGAGTCTTACCTGCGCTACCAGGGCGATAAATTCTCCGAATATTTTGATGCCAACACCTATCTCTTGAATACCAAGGCGCTCGATTATTTTGACCCGGCGCGCGCCTATGGCGGCGATCTGGCGCTGGCGCTGGCCCAGACCCGGGCCAAATTTTTCATCGTGTCATTCTCGACCGACTGGCGCTTCGCGCCCGAGCGCAGCCGCGAAATCGTGCAGGCGCTGGTGTCGAACCGACGCCAGGTGAGTTATGCCGAAATTGATGCACCGCACGGACACGACGCCTTCTTGCAGGAAGATCCGCGCTACATGAACATGGTGCGCGCCTATTACGAGCAAGTGTGGCAGGAGGGCGCGCAATGTGCGCCGCAGCCGGCACTGGGCAAGACCGCGAGCAGGGAGTACGCATGAATTTCGCTGAATTGAGCGCGCTGCGCCCCGACCTGGCTTTCATCGCGCACTGGGTGCCCAAGAGTGCCCATGTGCTTGACGTCGGTTGCGGCGACGGCGTAATGCTGCAGTACTTGCAAAGCGACAAGGAGTGCAGCGGCTACGGCATCGAGATCGCCGACGACAAGGTGCTGGCCAGCATACGGCGCGGCGTCAACGTGATCCAGAAAGACATGGAAAATGGTCTGGCCATGTTCGGCGACAGCACTTTCGATACGGTGCTGTGCCTGTCGTCTTTGCAGATGATGACGCAGGTCGAGGACTTGCTGCGCGACATAGCGCGTGTCGGCGCCGAGGCGATCGTGTCGTTCCCCAATTTCGCGCACTGGCCACACCGACTGGCGCTGCTGAAAGGGCGCATGCCGGTATCGAAGTCGCTGCCTTACGAATGGTATGACACGCCCAACCTGCGCTGCGCAACCATTTCCGACTTCGAGGAACTGGCCAATCAGGTCGGCCTCGACGTGCTCGAATGTGTCGCGCTGGCACCCGACGGGCACCCGGTATCGTTCCTGCCCAGCCTGCGCGGCAGCATGGCCGTGTTCCGCCTGAAAAAGACGGCCGCGCTCTGACATGACGTTGATGCCGGGTTGCCACGCTTACCTGAGTTGCCGCATGCGGGCCTTTCCGGCCGTGCTGCGGCCCGGGATCGCGCCATGGCATGTAAAGTCATGACGACGACGCTGCCCTTGCCCGTGAGGGAGGGCGTGGCGCCCAGCTACCTGTGGCTGCCGCAGGGGCACTGGTCCAACATGCTGGACTTTCTGGTCCAGCGCTATCCGCAAATTCCTGCTGCGACCTGGCGCGCGCGCATGGCGCGCGGCGAGGTCGTCGATGGGGCCGGGGTCGCGCTGGCGCCGGGTAGCGCTGTTGTCGCCGGCAGGCGGATTTTCTATTACCGTGAACTGGAGACGGAAACGCCGATCCCGTTCGAAGAACAACTATTGTTCGAGGATGAGCATCTGCTTGTCGTCGACAAACCACACTTTCTGCCGACGATACCGGGCGGGCGCTTCCTGCACGAAACACTGCTGGTGCGCCTGAAGAAAAAGCTCGGCGCGCCGGATCTGACTCCGATCCATCGGCTGGACCGGGAAACGGCCGGCGTCGTCATTTTCTCGAAGCAGCAAGCGACCCGTGGCGCTTATCAAACGCTGTTTCAGCAGCGCGCCGTCGACAAGGTCTATGAAGCGCTGGCGCCGCGGCTTGCCGGTCGCACATTTCCATTCGTTTACCGCAGCAAGATGGTCGACGGCACGCCGTTTTTCCGGATGCAGGAAATCGAAGGCGAACCCAATTCCGAGACCATGATCGATGTCATCGAACACCGCCTTGATGCGACCTTGTACCGCTTGCATCCGCACACCGGCCGCAAGCACCAGTTGCGCGTGCACATGGCCGCGCTGGGCGCGCCCATCATCAACGATGCGTTCTATCCGGTCGCGCTGCCGTGCAAGCAAGATGACATGTCGCAGCCGTTGCAATTGCTGGCGCGCGCAATTGGATTCGTCGATCCATTGAGTGGCGCGGCGCGCCGCTTCGAGAGTGCCAAGAAGCTGTAGCGGTGCGCAGCGGATCACGTGGCAAGACAGCAGGTCAAGCAGGCAATGCATCGATCAAGTGGCCAGCCAAGCAGCCAGCCAGATAACCTATCCAAGCAGCATATCATCGATCAAGCGGCCAGGTAATCGATCGTCAGCGGCGCGTGGTCGGAAAAACGCTCGTCTTTGTAAATTTCCACCGTAGCAGCTTGCGCGGCGAGGCCGGGCGTGGCGATCTGGTAATCGATGCGCCAGCCCACGTTCTTGGCCCAGGCCTGGCCGCGGTTGCTCCACCATGTGAACTGGTCTTCGCGTGGATCGATACTGCGATGCACGTCGATCAGACCGACTTCGTCGAGCACGCGGCTCAGCCACGCGCGCTCTTCAGGCAGGAAGCCGGAATTTTTCTTGTTGCCTTTCCAATTCTTCAAATCGATTTCATGATGCGCGATATTCCAGTCGCCGCAGATGACGATCTCGCGCCCCAGGGCCTTCAATTCCAGCAAATGCGGCAGGAACAGATCCATGAAGCGCCATTTGGCCAGCAGGCGCTCCGGTCCCGAGGATCCGGAAGGGCAGTATACGGAGACGACCGACAGGTCGCCAAAATCGCAGCGTACATAGCGGCCTTCGGCATCAAATTCGGCGCTGCCGAAGCCGATATGGACGGCGTCCGGCTTGGCCTTGCTGTAAATGCCTGAGCCTGAATAGCCCTTCTTTTCGGCATAGTGAAAATGGCCGTGATAGGCGCCCGGGTTCAGGAACTCGGGCGTCATGTCGGGCGCCTGCGCCTTTAATTCCTGGACGCAGATCAGGTCAGCCGATTGCGCCGCCATCCATTCGAAAAAGCCTTTTTTGGCGGCGGAGCGTATGCCATTGAGATTGGCGGAAATAATTTTTGGCATGGGGGAGGGGGAAACAAAAAAGGGAAATGGCAGCGGAAAACAAGGCCGAGGCGGTGCCAGCGATTGTCGCGCGCTGGCGCTGGTATTAGAATACGGGCAATTTAAAAAAATGGGATCATCGTGAATAATTTGCGCCAACAGTTTATCGCGTTTTCAGTGTCGACCGGCGTGCTCCAGTTCGGCGACTTCACGACCAAGGCCGGGCGTCAGTCGCCCTATTTCTTCAATGCCGGCCTGTTTCACGACGGCGCCACGCTGTCGCAACTGGCGCAGTTCTATGCGCAAACGCTGCTCGACTCCGGCGTCGAATTCGACATGCTGTTCGGCCCTGCCTATAAAGGCATCACGCTGGCGTCCGCCACCGCAGTTGCGCTGGCCGGCAAGGGCCGCAACGCCGGTTTTGCGTACAACCGCAAGGAAGCGAAGGCGCATGGCGAAGGCGGCAGCATCGTCGGCGCGCCATTGAAAGGCAAGGTCGTCATCATCGACGACGTGATCTCGGCTGGCACGTCGGTGCGCGAATCGGTCAACCTGATCCGCGCCGCCGGCGCCACCCCGTGCGCGGTGCTGATCGCGCTCGACCGGATGGAGCGCTCCGGCCCGGACGACCAGCTGACGCCGCATTCGGCGGTGCAGGAAGTAAGCCAGCAATATGGCATACCGGTCATTTCGATCGCCAACCTTGACGATTTGTTCGTCTACCTGGCCAGCGCCGGCGCCCGGCCGGAACTGGTCCAGTACCAGGATGCGGTGACCGCCTATCGCAGCCGTTACGGCGTGACAGCTTGAACCAAATCTGAAGGGCAACAACCGGCGCCGGTCCGGTTGTTTCAGTGCCGGCCTGGCTTTTTCTTCAGCTTGCCAGTTTGTCCTTCAGCAATTGCGTCAGCTGGGCCGGGTTGGCCTTGCCCTTGCTCGCCTTCATGGCCTGGCCGATCAGCGCATTGAGCGCCGCGTCCTTGCCGGCGCGGTATTGCTCGACCGATTTGGCGTTCGCGGCCAGTACCTCGTCGACGATCGCGCCAAGCGCGCCGCTGTCGGAAATCTGCTTCAATCCCTTCGCTTCGATGATTGCGTCAGCCAGCTTCTCGTCGCTTGAGTTCGCTTCCCACATCGCCGCAAACACTTCCTTGGCCAGCTTGTTGGACACGGTGCCGTCAAAAATGCGCGCCAGCAGCAGCGCCAGTTGTGTGCTCGCTACCGGAGCATCCTTGATGTCGATGTTGTCGCGGTTCAGCGCGGCGGCGATATCGCCGATGACCCAGTTGGCGGCCATCTTCGCTTGTTCCTGGCCCGTTTGGGCGACGATTGCTTCGAAATAAGCCGCCATCGCTTGTGACTGGGTCAGTCCCAGACTGTCGTAATCGGACAAGCCATACTGGCTGGC
>JBLHNV010000207.1:0-5580 GCA_047623125.1 Janthinobacterium sp.
GGCGTAACCGATGTGCCGCAAGTAGGCGGCAAGAACGCCTCGCTGGGGGAGATGGTGCGCGAACTGGCGCCACAAGGCATTCTGGTGCCCAATGGTTATGCGATCACGGCCGAAGCTTACCGTTACGTGCTGGACCAGGCTGGCGCATGGCCGCGCCTGCAGGCTGCGCTCGACGGCCTTGACGTCAACGCTGTCGACGATCTGGCCCGGCGCGCCAGACTGGCGCGCGACATCGTCTACAGCGCGCCGTTACCGGAGGATCTTGTGCACCAGATCCTCGATGCCTACGCCCGGCTTGAGGATGAATATGGCCCGCAGCTGACGGTGGCCGTGCGCAGTTCCGCGACCGCGGAAGACTTGCCGACGGCCAGTTTCGCTGGCCAGCATGAGACTTACCTCAATATCGCCGGGGCTGCCAAGTTGCTGGAGTCGGTGCGGCGCTGCTTTGCCAGCCTGTTCAATGACCGGGCCATCAGTTACCGGGTCGAACATGGTTTTGATCATTTGAAGGTTTACCTGTCGGTCGGCATAATGAAGATGGTGCGCTCGGACCTGGCCTCGGCCGGCGTGATCTTTACACTCGATACCGACACCGGCTTTCGCGACACGGTATTCATCACCGGCGCTTATGGACTGGGAGAAAACGTGGTGCAGGGGACCGTCGATCCGGACGAATTCCATGTCTTCAAGCCGACCTTGCGCAGCGGCCACAGAGTCGTATTGCGGCGTATGCTGGGTGGCAAGAAAATCAGCATGGTGTATGCGGAAGGTGCCGGGCGCGGCGGGATGGCCAATACGACGTGCAACGTGCCCACGCCAAATGAAAACCGGCGCCGCTTTTGCCTGAGCGATGACGAGGTGCTGACCCTGGCTGACGCGGCGATCAAGATCGAAGAGCATTACAGCGCGCAGGCCGGGCATGCGATGCCGATGGATATCGAGTGGGCCAAGGATGGTCTCGATGGCCGTCTGTACATAGTTCAGGCGCGTCCGGAAACGGTGGCCTCGCAAAAGTCGCTGACGCTGTTCGATGAATATGTATTACCGCACGCAGGCGAGGTGTTGATCAAGGGCCGCGCGGTGGGCGGCAAGGTCGCCTCTGGCAAGGCGCGCGTGATCACCGATATTGCGCAATTGAATCAGTTCCAGCATGGCGAAGTGTTGATTGCCGATACCACGATGCCGGACTGGGGTACCGTAATGAAAATGGCGGCGGCGGTCGTGACCAACCGTGGCGGGCGTACTTGCCATGCAGCGATCGTTGCGCGCGAACTCGGTATTCCCGCCGTCGTCGGCTGCGACCATGCGACGGTGGCCATCCGCACCGGCGACGAAGTCACCGTGTCGTGTGCCGAAGGCGATGTCGGCCATGTGTATGCCGGCTGCCTTGCGTTTGAGAAAATCAGCACCGATCTGGACGCGCTGGGCCGCACAGCGACCCATTTGATGCTCAATATCGGCAACCCCGATGGCGCATTTCAAGCCAGTTTCTTGCCCTGCGACGGGGTCGGTCTGGCGCGCATGGAATTCATCGTCGCCGAGCATATCAAGGCGCATCCGATGGCGCTGGTGCATCCGGAAAGGATAGACGACCGGGAAACGCGCGAACAGATCGCACGCCTGACCGCCTTGTACGATAGCCCGGCCGATTATTTCGTCAGACAATTGTCCGAAGGCGTGGCGATGATCGCGGCGGCATTTTATCCGCGCCCGGTGATCGTGCGCATGTCGGACTTCAAGACCAACGAATACGCCAGTTTGCTGGGCGGGCGCTGGTTCGAGCCGCATGAAGAAAATCCGATGCTCGGTTTTCGCGGCGCATCGCGCTATGCGCATCCGGCGTATGCGGAAGGCTTCGCGCTCGAATGCCGTGCCATGAAACGGGTGCGCCATGACATGGGATTGCACAATGTCAAGCTGATGATCCCGTTTTGCCGGCGTGTGGAGGAAGCCGAGCGGGTCTTGCAAGCGATGGCGGAGCATGGCCTGGCGCGTGGCGTGGATGGTTTGGAAATCTACGTGATGTGTGAAATTCCAAACAATGTGATCCAGATCGATGCCTTTGCCAAGTTGTTCGATGGTTTTTCGATCGGTTCGAACGATCTGACGCAACTGGTACTGGGCGTTGACCGGGATTCGGACATCGTTGCCTTCGATTTCGATGAGCGTGACCCTGGCGTCAAGGAAATGATACGGCTGGCGATCGAAGGCGGGCGGCGCAACGGACGTCATGTCGGCATCTGCGGCCAGGCACCGTCGGATTACCCGGAAGTGGCGCAATATCTGGTGGAGCTGGGCATCGATTCGATCAGCCTCAATCCGGACTCGGTCATCAAGGCCACCCGGCAACTGCTGGAAGTCGAACAGCGGCTCGGGCGCGCACCTCGTGCAAAAACCTGACCGGCGCCATCGACACCCATTGCGAGCGGCACCAGTCATGGCTGCCAGAAATTGCCGTCTGAACTTCAAGCCCATCCTCGAAACCCAACCTTCAAGCGCAAGCTGCGCTTGAACCGGTCGCAGTTTGCGCCCGATCCGCAGCCTGATCTTGCCCTTCAGTCATGCATTTCCAGCAGCTGCAAGCCTTGCCGGCAGACATTTCTTGTTGCTGATTTCGCCACAATTCCAAGTCTATATTTTGCCTTAAAGCAGCGCCATGCACTACCATGGCGCTGCAATAGAATTGCCTGATTGAAGTGCCGTTTCAACGCAGGGCCAGCCATCCAGAAAAGAACCATGAACGACTTATCGGCAGCACACTCCTTGCGCTTGCAACAGTACCCCGACATCCTGTACGGCCCCGCTTATCCGACATTGCAGCACCCCGATATCCTGTACGGTCCTTATCGTCCCGAATTGCTGCAGCATGAAATCCTGGCCGATGTGCTGGAAGCGTCCGCGCTGCGCGCCCCGGAGCATGTTGCGTTAATTTTTGGCGAGCGCCGGCTCAGCTACCGCGAACTGAACCAGCAAGCCGATCTGGTCGCCTCCCGACTGATCGACGCCGGCGTGGCGCCGGGGCAGATCGTCGGGCTGTGGTTGCCGCGCGGCCTGGACTTGCTGGTGATGCAGGCCGGCATCGCCAAGGCGGGCGCGGCCTGGCTGCCGGTCGATCAGGATACCCCGGTCGAACGGTTGCAAGTGTGCCTGGACGATGCCCATGCGACCGGCGTGCTCAGCTGCGAACAATTCGCCCCTGAGCTGACTGGTCTGACATCGGCTGGCGTGCTGGTCTGGACCTGTGAGGCGTTGCTGGCGCCGCTCCCGACGGGTACCAAGCTGGCGCGCCGCGGGGAAGTTGCGCCGACGGACCCGGCTTACGTGATCTATACGTCGGGTTCGACCGGCAAGCCGAAAGGGATCGTGATTTCGCAGCGCAGCATCTGCCATTTTCTGCGCAGCGAAAATGCAGTACTGGGCATCGACCATAATGACATTGTTTATCAGGGCTTTTCGGTCGCCTTCGACATGTCGTTCGAGGAAATCTGGATAGCGTATCTGGTGGGCGCAACCTTGTGGATCGCGCCCAGGGAAGCGAGCGTCGATCCCGAGATTTTGCCCGGTTTGCTGACGGCAAACCGGGTCAGCGTGCTGCATGCGGTGCCCACGCTGCTGGCGCTGTTCAACGCTGACGTGCCCAGCCTGCGCCTGATCAATCTGGGGGGCGAGATGTGCCCCGATGCACTGGTTGAAAAATGGGACAAGCCGGGGCGCCAGCTGTTCAATAGCTATGGTCCGACCGAGGCGACGGTATCGGCCAGTCTGGCGCAATTGCACCGCGGCCATGCGGTGACAATAGGCACGCCACTGCCCAATTACGGCTTGCTGATCATCGAAGTCGGCGCGGCTGTAAATGCTGCCGGCGCTGCCCTGCGCCTGCTGGCGCGCGGTGACACGGGCGAGCTGTGCATCACAGGGCCGGGACTGGCCGATGGTTATCTGGGGCGGCGTGATCTGAGCGCGGAAAAATTTCTGCCCAATCCATGGTCCGGCGGGCCAGCGGACGCCAAGCTATACCGAACCGGAGACCTGGCCCGGATCGATCCTGATGGCCGCGTGCAATGCCTGGGGCGGGCCGACGACCAGGTCAAGATACGCGGCTTTCGGGTCGAACTCGGCGAGATCGAAGCGCTGCTGGCGCAGCAAGCCGGTGTTGGCACCGTCGCTGTGCTGTTGCGCCGCGACGATGGCATGGACCAGCTGGTTGCCTATATTGTGCTGGTTGCCGTGCCGGTGGACATTGTTGCTGCGCCGGCAGCGGGTACGCTGCAAGCGACGGGCGCATTGCAGACTGCGGACGTGCTGCAGACTGTGCGTGCGCTGCGCACGGCGCTGTCGCTGCTGTTGCCGTCCTACATGGTGCCGGGGCGCTTTGAAGTGCTGGATGCGATGCCGCGTTTGACATCAGGCAAGATCGACCGCAAGGCTTTGAAAGCGGTGCCATTGGGCGCCTCAAACATCGGCCCAGCGCAAGGTTCTGACGTCGCCGCAACGCCATCCGAAGCGGCGCTGTTTGCGGCACTGGCCAAACTGTTTCCGGGCCAGCCCATCTGGCGCGACGCGGATTTTTTCTCGGACCTGGGCGGCCATTCTTTTCTTGCCGCCCGGCTCGCGTCAAGCCTGCGCCTTGACCCGAACTATGCGCATGTGACGGTACGCGACATCTATCAAAACCGGCAACTGGGCCGCATCGCTGCGGTGCTGGCCGATGTGCCAGAAGGCGGCTACGCCAGCGAGCCTGAATGGATTGCGCCATCTGCGGCGCGGCGCTGGCGCTGCGCCGCTGCGCAGGCTGTGGCCGTGCCTGGCCTGGTCACGCTGCACATGGCGCAGTGGCTGGCGCCATTTTTCACCTACCATTTTTTTACCGGCGACGCCGGCGACTCGATCCCGCGCGCGATCGCGGCCTCGGTCGGCGTGTTCCTGATCGTTACGCTGCTGGAATTTTTGGTTGCGATCGTTGGCAAATGGCTGATCGCCGGCCGCCTGAAGGCGGGCAGCTATCCACTATGGGGCCTGACCTATTATCGCTGGTGGCTGGCCGACCGTCTGGTGGAGGCGGCGCCGGTCTATCTGCTGAGTGGTTCGTCGCTGTATGCGTGGTGGTTGCGCGCACTGGGCGCTGCGGTAGGTTCCGACGTGATCATCGGTTCGGTGACGCTGCGCGCGCCCGATCTGCTCACGATCAAGGATGGCGTCAGCATCGGCAATGCGGTCAATCTGGAAAATGCGCGGGTCGAACGCGGTCGCTTGCTGCTGGGTAACATCACGCTGGGCAAGGATGCCTGCGTCAGTTCGTATGCCGTACTGGAAGGTAATACTTCGGTTGCCGAAGCGGGTCACCTGGAGGGCCAGTCGGCGCTGGCCGATGGCCACAGCGTACCCGCAGGACGCATCTGGAGCGGCTCGCCGGCGCGCGATGCAGGCGCCTTCGATCCTGCGCAGCAGCTTCTGCGGCCCGTCGTGGGCCATGCGCGGCTGGCGCTGGAAGCGCTGTTCTTCCTGTGCGGCATCGTGTTGATCGTGACGCTGTTTTTCATGCCGGTGTTTCCCACTTTCGTGCTGATCGACGAGCTCGAC
>JBLHNV010000208.1:0-5532 GCA_047623125.1 Janthinobacterium sp.
GGCACTGCCGTTCGACAAAGAGCTATTTAGCTCTGGCTGCACGCTTGACCATGTCTATTTCCCAACCAACGCCATCGTCTCGCTGCTGTATGTGATGAAGGATGGCACCAGTACCGAGATCGCCGTGGTGGGCCACGAAGGCGTGGTCGGCGTTTCACTTATCATGGGCGAGCCTGCAATGTGCAGCGCGCGCGTCCAAAGTGCCGGTTATGGCTACCGTCTGCAGACCAAATTTTTGCGCGATGCGTTCATTCAAGGCGGGGTATTGCCTCAGTTGCTGATGCGTTATACCAATGCGCTGTTTTCACAAATGGCGCAAAACGCGGTAGGTCGTCGCCATAGTTCGATCGAACAAAATCTGTGCCGCTGGCTGCTCGACCGACTGGATCGCTGTGCATCGAACCAGCTGAAGGTGACGCAGGAACTGATCTCGGTAATGCTGGGCGTGCGCCGCGAAAGCATTACTGCGGCAGCGGGAAAATTGCAAGACGAGGGCTTGATCCATTACCGTCGCGGCAATATTACTGTCATTGATCGTCAAGGATTGGAGCGCCAGGCTGGCGAGTGCTACAAGGTGATAAAGACCCATTATCAGCGCCTGCAGGAGACGCATAACTAGGGTGTCGTTCTGCGTCAGGGGCCCGGTGCGGCAATGGGATGCAGGCTTCGGCACAAGTGCCTTTGTCATTGCGGCCGCGCCGCACCGTGAGCCTACCGCCCAGCTGCAAGGCACGCTCGCGCATGCCCAGCAAACCGTGCGACATGGGCTTGGCTTCGGCTTCCCTCGGGATCCCGATGCCGTCATCGATAATACGCAACATCAAGCCATGGTGCTCGCGCTTGAGCGTCACGACAACCGTGTTCGCCTGCGCATATTTCATGATGTTGGTTAGCGCTTCCTGCACGATACGGAACAAGGCAATCGCCAGCGTCGGTTCCCGATCGTCGCCGCCCTGAACGATATCGGGATCGTCACAAATGGCCACGCGTATCATTGTTTCCTCATTTTTTGCCGCAGCAGCCCCTTTCCCGGCCTCGGGTCGCCGATCGAACGCGTTATTGCAGAGTGCGTTGATCATCAAGGCAGCAACAGGCGCCGCTACTTGAGTAAGCTCAGGATTGCGAGCAATTCGCTGCGAATGAAATGACGGTCGAGTTGCAAGTGTGGCGCCGACTGCGCCAAACTGACATCGGAGCGCGTCTGGGCACTGCCGGCACCGCGGCTGTCGAGCCGGTTGCGGGCGCCGCTGATCGTGAAGCCCTGCTCATAGAGCAGTTCGCGGATGCGGCGCACCAGCAGCACTTCATGATGCTGGTAGTAACGCCGGTTGCCGCGCCGTTTGACCGGCTTCAACTGGGTAAATTCCTGCTCCCAATACCGCAGCACATGGGGTTTGACGCCACACAGTTCGCTGACCTCGCCGATCGTAAAGTAACGCTTGGCGGGGATGGGCGGCAACACCATCAATTCCGTTTTGCTGATGCGATCGTTCATCCGTATTCACTCAAGGCACGCGTGCTGGCGGACTGACCTCTTCCACCATGCTTTTCAATTTTTGGCTGGCATGAAAAGTCACCACCCGGCGCGCGGTGATGGCAATTTCTTCACCAGTTTTTGGGTTGCGGCCCGGTCGTTGCGGCTTGTCGCGCAACTGAAAGTTGCCGAAGCCGGACAGTTTGACAGCCTCTCCGCGCTCCAGTGAGTTGCGGATTTCGTCAAAAAATGTCTCGACCATATCCTTCGCTTCGCGCTTGTTCAGGCCAACCTGCTCAAACAATAACTCGGCCAATTCTGCCTTGGTCAGCGTTGGCATATCTTTTTCAGCGTCCTGGCGCACCTTGGCCTCCAGCATCGCACGATGCAAGTCGGCAGCCAGTGCCGATTGGAGTACCGCGGTATCCACGTCGTTCGCTGTATTGGCGTCGTTCGTCGTATTGGCGTCGTTCGTCGTATCCGCGTCGTTCGCTGTATCCACGTCGTTATTATTAATGTTTCTGCCCTGCCTTGTCTGTCTGGTCCGCCAACTCAAACCCGGCCCGTCTGAAACGGGCCGGACCGCCGATGATGACAACTCGATCATCGTTTGATGATCGTTTTACTATCGCTCGGTTGGCACTCAAGAACGCAAGCTGGCGCCATGTTTTTGTTTTGCTGCCTCAATTAATGCAGCCATGACAATATCGACAACTTCGTCTTGCAGTGTGTTTTGAGTATCTTGCAAGCCAATCCGGAAAGCAAGACTTTTTTCGTCCGATGCCAGTCCTTTGCCACGATATTCATCAAACAAAACAATGGCTTGCACGGCCTTGCACAGCACGTTTGACTTTGCCTCGGCCATCAATGCGTCAAGCAAATGCTGCGCCGGCAACGTTTGCTTGACGACCAATGCAAGGTCGCGGGTGGCACCCGGAAATTTTGAAATTTCCTGGTAATTTGGCATCAAGCGTTGCTGCAGGACTGCAGCATCGACCTCGAAACAGACCGGGGCCAGCGGCAAGTCATATTTTTGCAACCAGCGCGGATGCAGTTCACCGATGAAGCCAACGACCTGGCCATCGACTTCGATATGAGCGGCGCGGCCGGGATGTAGCGCCGGATGCTCTGCTTTCACGAAACGCGGCACCTGCGGCGCGAACAGCGCTTCAAGATCGGCCTTGATGTCGAAAAAGTCGACCGCACGGGAAACTTGCCCCCATTGCTCATCTTGCGCAGGACCGTAAGCGATCGCCGCGACCCGTTTGGGTTGCTCGTAGCCGGCTACCGTCAATGCGCCATTGGGGATATCGGCGTTACGCTTGAAAATGGCGCCGATCTCGAACAGGCGCACGCGCGCCGCCTTGCGGTTGAGGTTGTAGCGGACATTGGCCAGCAAGCCGCCGATCAGCGACGAGCGCATCACATTCATCTGGCTCGCGATCGGGTTGAGCAGCTTGATCGGTGCGCTATTGTTCGAAAAATCCTGCTCCCAGGCCGATTCCACGAAACTGAAATTGATCACTTCCTGGAAGCCCAGATCAGCCAACTGGTGACGCATGGCAAACAGAGAGTGGGTGTTTTCAGGCGCAATGTGCATCGTGTTGGCCGCTACCGGCGCCAGCGCAGGAATGTTTTCATAGCCATACACGCGTACCACTTCTTCGATCAAGTCTTCTTCGATCTCAATGTCGAAACGGTAGGAGGGCGCAGTCACCGAAAACACACCGGCATCCTCTTTGCCGGCCACATCCGGCTGCAACGTAAACGGCAGCGCCAGACGCGTGAAAATGTCGCTGATGACGCTGTCGGTGAGCGGTACACCGATGACTTTTTGCGCGCGCGCAGTGCGCAGCGTGACAGGCAGGCGCTGGGGCAGGTTCACGCTTTGATCGTCGATCGGACCCACCTGCGTTTGCGGCGTGCCGCAAATTTCAATGATCAGGGAAGTGATCCGTTCAATGTCCTCGACCGTCGTCGCAAAATCAACGCCGCGCTCGAAACGGTGCGCAGCATCGGTCGAAAAATTGAAGCGCCGCGCGCGGCCCTGGATCGCGCTTGGCCACCAGAACGCCGCTTCCAGGTAAATATTGCTGGTCTCCAGCGACACGGCGCTGGCATCGCCACCCATGATGCCGGCCAGCGATTCGATCTGCTGCGCGTCGGCGATCACGCCGATCCATTCGTCGACGGCGACCGTCGTGCCGTTCAACAACGCCAGCGATTCACCGGCGCGGCCCCAGCGCACGTCCAGCGAGCCATGGATCTTGTCAAGGTCGAACACGTGGGTCGGACGACCCAGTTCCAGCATCACATAATTGGAAATGTCGACCAACGCCGACAACGGACGCTGACCGCTGCGCGCCAGGCGTTGCAGCATCCAGCTTGGTGTTTGCGCCTTGGCATTCAAGCCGCGGATCACGCGCCCGGAAAAACGACCGCACAAATCGGGCGCGCTGATTTTCACGGGCAGCACCTCGGTGCTGTTAGCGCTCACAGTGCGGTAAGGCGGCGCCACCAAAGGCGTGCCAGTGAGCGCCGACACTTCGCGCGCCACGCCCAGCACCGACAGGCAATCGGCCTTGTTCGGGGTCAGCTTGATCGTGAATTTCAAATCATTCAACGTGTAGTAATCGCGGAAATTCTGACCGATGGGCGCATCGTCCGGCAAATCCATCAAGCCGGAATTTTCATCGGATAATGTCAATTCGCGCGCCGAGCACAACATCCCTTGCGATTCGATACCGCGCAACTGGCCAACCTTGATTTCGAACGGTTTGCCATCCGCGCCCGGCGGCAAGATCGCACCAGCCATCGCGCACACCACCTTCATGCCGACGCGCACATTGGGCGCACCGCAGACGATGCTCAGCAGCGTACCGGTACCGACATCGACCTGGCACACATTCAGGCGATCGGCATTCGGGTGCTTGACCATCTCGAGAACGACACCGACGACGACATTGGAAAATGGCGGCGCAACAGGATCCACCGCCTCCACTTCAAGGCCGGACATCGTGAGCAAATGGGCCAGTTCATCCGAAGTCATCTTCGGATCGACCATCGTGCGTAGCCAGGTTTCGGAAAATTGCATAATCGAGCCTTCAGACTATCGCCCCGGCGCGCATGCGCGCCCGAACCGTGTCAATTGAAATTTTTGGTTGAGCTGTTAGTTGAGCTAGTGGTTGCGCTGTTGGTTGCGCTATTAGTTGAACTGCTTCAGGAAACGCAGATCACCTTCGTAAAACAGGCGCAAGTCGTTGATGCCATAACGCAACATCGTCAGCCGTTCCAGGCCGGAACCAAAGGCAAAGCCGATGTATTTTTCAGGGTCGAGACCGAAGTTCGTGATCACTGTCGGATGCACCTGACCGGCGCCCGATACTTCGAGCCAGCGTCCTTTCAACGGTCCGCTGCCAAATGCAATGTCGATCTCGGCCGACGGTTCGGTAAACGGAAAATACGAAGGGCGAAAACGCACCTGCAAATCATCGGTCTCGAAGAACGCCTTGACGAAATTGAGGTACACGCCTTTCAGATCGGCGAAGCTGATGTCTTCGGCGATCCACAGACCTTCGACCTGATGAAACATCGGTGAATGGGTGGCATCGCTGTCGACGCGGTAAGTACGGCCGGGCGCAATCACCTTGATCGGCGGCTGATGGGTGCGCGCATAGCGCACCTGCATCGGACTGGTGTGCGTGCGCAGCAGCAAAGGCTTGCCGTCGGTGTCCAGGCCGTCGATGTAAAAGGTGTCTTGCATCGAGCGTGCCGGATGGTTTTCGGGGCTGTTCAAGGCCGTGAAATTGGTCCAGTCGGTTTCGATTTCCGGGCCATCGGCGACATCAAAACCGATTGAGCGGAAAATTTCTTCGACCCGCTCCCAGCTGCGCATCACCGGATGGATGCCGCCGGTGGTACGCCCGCGCCCGGGCAAAGAAACATCGATCGCTTCGGCATTAAGGCGGGTTTGCATCTGTGCATCGGCCAGAGCGTCGCGCCGCGCGGTCAGCGCATTTTCAATCGCGCCCTTGGCAGCATTGATCAATGCGCCCTGG
>JBLHNV010000209.1:0-5497 GCA_047623125.1 Janthinobacterium sp.
CAACCAACTGGAAACCATCCATTATTACAACGCCTATCCACTGGCTGCGTCGAATGATGTCAAGAGCGCCAAAACAGTCAGAAATGCGCTGATCGCTTTTCAACAGCAGCCGCTTGACGCCAGCGACGATGCTTTCATGCAGCGCTACAACGCACTATTACGCGCTCTGCAGCACGATCTGGGCGACATGTATCCGACACCGATCGTGAGCATGGCCGCTTACGATGTACAAAGACGCGAACAGCACCATTTGAGCAAATTGCAAAAAACGTCAGAGCGCGTCCAATATATATCGCCCGGGGAGCACGATCATGGCCGGTAATATCTCTGGAAACGCCTATGCCCTGACGGTTTTTTCGCCGATCAAGGATGGCTATACCGAAGACGAAATCGCTTACGCTGACATTATCAGAAGCCTCTTGGGTGACTGGAACAGGGAAGAAAACAGTCCCATGGCGTTGGTGCCAAATACTTATTTATGCCGCTATTTTGTGCTTGACGACGTTGTCAACCAATCATTGGCCGGGGCCGGCGCACTCGATACGCGGTCCGACTTCCTGCCCTTTACACCTGATGCAATGAGGCGCAATGCGCTGCCTTATCAAGATCACCTGAAGTCGCGCTATCTGGTTTTTTCAAGCGATTTTCATGCAGGTCCTGGCGCCGACCTTGACGCCTATTTGCGCGGCATGTGGGATGCGATGAGCGTACGGATCCGGGAAATATGGGCTTATTGCTACGGATTTGAACAGGTCGACAATGCCGGGCAATTCATAAGCTACATCAAAAAATGCCAGCTGCCGGCGGCGCTGTATTTTGTCGGCGCCAACGACGATTCGCTGGCCGAGCAGTTGAAAGCGCTGTATCTGAAGCAGGAATTGGCCAGATTTGCGACCGATAATCAGGGGCTCGATGCGGCGACATTGAGGCTGCGCATGCAGCAATTCATGCAGCGCGTCGAACCGGGCAACCTGGCAGGCCCGACCTGGACAGCCGGCCAATATCGACTATAAAAGGGCAACATCGTGACCAAACAACTCGATTTACTGGATATTCAAGGTAACGTGATTCGCGCCTATGGTCGATTCGGCTATCCTGTGGCGCGCTATGTATTTTTGAATATCATCGACTCCGATGTGGGACGCAATTTCGTCGGCGCGATCACCAAGAAAGTGACCACTTCAGTCGATTGGGGTAGCGCTCCCGGCCAGATTGAACAGCCTGACTGGACCGTCAATCTGGCCTTTACTTATCAAGGGCTGAAGGAACTGAATCTGCCCAGAGCATCGCTGGCAGGCTTCTCGCCGGAATTTGCAGAAGGGATGAAACAGCGCCGGGACATATTGGGCGACGACGGTCCCAGTTCGCCCGAACACTGGGATCCAATCTGGCAAGGCAATCGCGAAACACGTGAAAAAGACGTGCATGTTTTTATCTCGCTGAATGCGCGAGTCGAACCTGGAACACCGGACTTTCTGGAACAGGGCTATGCCTGGCTCAAGGATGTCGTGGCACGCTACGCCGACGGTATCGTGATTTTGGGCGGTAATACAGGTGAAGACGGGGCATTGCTGGACTATCAGGATGTCAAGGTTGTCATGGAAAATGGCAAGCCGACATCAAAAGAACATTTCGGCTATACCGATGGCATCAGCGACCCGGTATTCGAAGGCATGCCCAACGGCGCACTGAGCAAATACGGGCGCGGCAAACAAATGGAAGATGGCAACTGGGCACCGTTGGCCACAGGTGAATTTTTACTCGGCCATTTCGATGAAGCGATGGAATATCCCCCGGCACCCGGACCGATACTGCTGGCACGCAACGGAACCTATATGGTGTACCGCAAGTTGCATGAAAATGTGGCTACATTCGATGCCTATCTGGAAGAACACGGCAAAAAGTATCCCGGCGGAAAAGAGTTGCTGGCAGCCAAATTTGTCGGACGATGGCGCGATAATGGCGCGCCGCTGGCAGTAGCGCCCGATGCCGCCAGCAAGGCTGTTTTCGACGCCAAGTTTGAGGCCGCCGACATCGCCGGCAAAGACAGACTGCTCAGCGACTTTACCTATGACGAAGATATGAACGGCGCCAAATGCCCATTCAGCGCCCACATGCGCCGCATCAATCCACGCGCGTCACTGGAAATGAGCCGCGACGAACAGGGCCCGCCCGGATCGATGAAAAGAAATACCGGGGCCTTCGATACACCAGGCGCATTGTCAAATCGACGCCGTTTGCTACGCCGCGGCCTGCCTTATGGCGATGCTGGCGATCGCAGCCGCAATGATGGCAATCATGGCATCATCATCATGATGCTCAATGCCGACATCAACCGTCAGTTCGAGTTCGTGCAACAGCAATGGGTCAATTACGGCAACGATTTCAAAGCAGGCAATGACAAGGATATTATCCTCGGTAACCACAGCGTTGATGCGCGCTTTCCCAGCAAGGCAGTGATTCCGGTTGAGCCCGATAGCGATCAAGCACCTTATTTTTTGTCGAAAATTCCAAGGCTGGTGGAAACGCGCGGCGGCGACTATTTCTTTGTCCCTAGTTTGACAGCCTTGCGTATGATCGCCGCCGGGACCGTCGATCCAACCTGACGGCCATGGCTTGAGCCTGCTGCCAATCCGGTTCCGATGCAACCAGGATTGCCCATCGACAATATTCCATCTGACCGGTTGCTGGCGCGTCACATGATCGGCTTCAGGCCAAAATTGCCAGTGCATCACGGGCGACGTTGCGCGCACGATGGATGTCGCTCAGAGACCGATGTTCAGGAGCGTTTCTTGCGCCAGCAATCATTTTGCATGGCGGCGGCGCCAATTTCATCGTGAGCATCGATTGTTATTCGTGTTGAATGACTCTGCTCGCCATGCCCGCTGTCAAAGACGATGGTTTGACGCGCATCCGGCGCTCACCTGGCTCTGGCCGGCGCGCGCCGCTTCGAGCGTCACTTTGAGCGTCACTTTGAGCGTCACTTTGAGCGTCACTTTGAGCGTCACTTTGAGCGTCACTTTGAGCGTCACATTAAGTGCCAGCAAGTTAGTGTGCGCCGAAATTTCGGTAATGGTGTGCGCAAAGCCTTCGATACGGTGCGATTGTTCCTGCAAGCAATTGATCACGACAGTTGCCTTCGGATACCCGCTTTTGAATTCAGGCAAGAACAACACCGATTCTGCGCCCGGCAACCATTGCGGGAGCTACCTGATCGGCAATTTGGTCGTGTTCTTGACTTCCTCCATCACCGCATAGGTGTGCGTTTCACGCACTCCCTTTTGCAACAGCGTGCGCCCCAGGAATTCGCGGTAAGCTGCCATATCCTTGACACGCGCCTTGATCAGATAATCGAAACCGCCTGCCACCATATGGCATTCGAGTACTTCCGGTATCACCTGTACGCTTTTCTTGAAATCGTCAAATACTTCCGGCGTGGTGCGGTCCAGCACCACTTCAATGAAAACCAGCAGCGAAACATTGAGTAATGCCGGATTTAGCGTAGCGGTATAACCGGCAATGTAGCCAACATCGTGCAGTTTCCGTACCCGCTCCAGACAAGCGGCAGGCGACAGATTGACGCGTGCCGCCAGTTCGACATTGCTAATACGGCCATCTTCTTGCAATTCCATTAATATTTTCTTACCAATTCTATCCAGCATAGATTAACCCATCAGCAAATTTTATTCGGTCAAATTGTCGCATCAAAAACTAAATATTGATAGTAATCATTATTACCAGAATTAATACATAGGATTAACCACTACAATCGAATTGTAGGGAATCCAAACCAGTGCACGGTCGGTCATCGCCTGCACGACTTGCCCTGCGCGCTCCTGTTTTTTACTGTTTTTCCTACTCAATAGAGGTTCTCATGCCCATGCCAACCGTCACATCCGCGCCGCCTTTCGCTGCGTTCGAAGCAGAAATCTTGCGCGACCCGACGCCATTGCGCGCCGCCATCACCGAAGCTTGCCGCCGTCCTGAAACAGAGGCCGTGCAATGGCTGCTGGCGCAATGCGATAACGATGACGCTGCCACCGAGCAGCAGGCGCAGGCGATGGCGGGCGAGATGGTGGCGGCGGTGCGCGCGCAGCGTACCCGCGCCTCGGGCGTCGATGCATTGATGCATGAGTTTTCCTTGTCGTCGGAAGAGGGCGTGGCGCTGATGTGCCTGGCCGAAGCGCTGTTGCGCATACCCGACAGCCGCACTGCCGACGCCCTGATCGCAGACAAGATCAGCAAAGGCGACTGGCGCAAGCATTTGGGCGAATCGCCATCGCTGTTCGTCAATGCCACCACATGGGGTTTGCTTGTCACCGGCAAACTGCTGAGCCAGGGTAGCGAGGGCACATTGGGTTCCGCGCTGTCAAAATTGATTGCGAAGGGTGGCGAACCGGTCATTCGCAAGGGCGTCGATCTGGCCATGCGGATGCTGGGCAATCAATTCGTAACCGGTCAGAACATCGCCGAAGCGCTGGACAATGGACGCAAGCAAGAAGCGCGCGGTTACAGCTATTCGTACGACATGCTGGGCGAGGCGGCACTGACCGAACAGGACGCCGAAGATTATTACGCCGGCTATGAAGCGGCGATCCACGCGATCGGCCGCGCCTCTTCGGGTCGTGGCATCCGGCAAGGCCCGGGAATTTCGATCAAGCTGTCGGCGCTGCATCCGCGCTACAGCCGGTCGCAGCACGCGCGCGTGATGGATCAATTGCTGCCACGCATCAAGAACCTGGTATTGCTGGCGAAACGCTACGACATTGGCGTCAACATTGACGCGGAAGAGTCCGAGCGCCTGGAAATATCGCTGGATCTGGTCGAAGCGCTGGCATTCGACGCCGATCTTGCCGGTTTCGACGGCCTCGGCATTGTGGTTCAAGCTTATCAAAAGCGCGCCCCGTTCGTGGTCGACCATTTGATCGATCTAGCGCAGCGCAGCGGCCGCAAACTGATGCTGCGCCTGGTCAAGGGCGCTTACTGGGATGCTGAAGTCAAGCGTGCTCAGGTCGATGGCTTTGATGGTTATCCGGTCTATACACGTAAAATCCATACCGACGTATCGTTCCTGGTGTGTGCACAAAAAATGCTGCAGGCAAGCGCACTGATCTACCCGCAATTTGCCACGCACAATGCACACACACTGGCGCGGGTGCTGGCCTGGGCCAGACGCGACGGCGTGACCGATTTCGAATTTCAATGTCTGCATGGCATGGGCGAGACGCTGTACGACCAGGTGGTGGGAAAAGACAAGCTGGGCCAACGTTGCCGCATCTATGCACCGGTCGGTTCACACCAGACTTTGCTCGCGTATCTGGTGCGGCGCTTGCTCGAAAACGGCGCCAATTCGTCCTTTGTCAACCAGATCGTCGATGAAAATATCTCGATCGCGGCACTGCTGGCGGATCCATTCGAGGCGACGCGCCTGCACGACGGTACGCCGCATCCGGCGATTCCATTGCCGCATGCACTGTTTGGCAGCGAACGCACCAAT
>JBLHNV010000210.1:0-5489 GCA_047623125.1 Janthinobacterium sp.
CGGCGCTGCGCGCAAGCAGCTTTGACCAGATCAGCTTGCTGAATCTGGCCACCCATACCTCCGGCGGCTTGCCGCTGCAAGTGCCGTACGACATCAAGAACAACGATCAATTGATGGCATATTTCAAGTACTGGCATCCGCTTCATCCCGCCGGCACTGACCGGTCTTACTCGAATCCGGGCATCGGCCTGCTCGGCATAGCCGCAGCTGCCAGCATGGGGATGTCATTTGACGATGCGATCGAAAAGAAACTGTTCCCCGAACTGGGCATGAGGCACAGCTACCTGCGCATGCCGGCAAGCCAGGTCAAGCATTACGCGCAAGGCTATACGAAAAACGATGAGCCGATCAGGCTCACTATCGGGGTGCTGGCGTCGCAAGCGTACGGCATCAGATCGGGCACGCAAGACATGATCCGCTTCATCGACGCGAACCTGCAGGCGGGCAAGCTTCGCTCCAATCTGGAGCGCGCTTTGCAAGGCACCCACACCGGCTACTTCCAGGTTGGTGCAATGACGCAAGCGCTGGCATGGGAACGCTATCCATATCCGTTAACGCTTGAGCAACTGTTGGCAGGCAACAGCGATACGATGGCGTACCAGGCCACGCCGACGACCAGGCTCGATCCGCCATTGCCGCCGCAAGCCGATACCTGGATCAACAAGAGCGGATCAACAAAGGGTTTTACCGCCTACGTCGCCTTCATCCCGGACCAGCAAATGGGCATCGTCATGCTGGCCAACAAGCACACGCCGATCGCGCCACAGGTGACGGCGGCGTACCGGATATTGACGCAACTCACGCGCCAGGCGGCACCGAAAGAGCGCCCCTGAGCAAGCGGGCAAAAGCGCTCTGCAAGCGTTTTTCGTGTACAACTGATAAGTTATCGACCAATACCAAAAAACATTTTTTGCAGTAAACTAAGATGCTTCTGACACTGATGGAGTACTGACTATGCAAGACATGAAAAAAACGGCACTGGTGGTCGGCGCGAGCGGTCTCAGCGGTAGCAATCTGGCGACAGAACTGATAGCGCATGGCTGGAAGGTTCATGGTCTGGCGCGTCACCCGCGCGCCGACATCACTGGTCTGCACCCGGTATCGGCCGACCTGCGCGACCCGGCCAGCGTGCAAGCAGCGCTGACCGATGTCGCACCAACCCATGTATTTCTGACCAGCTGGATGCGCCAGGAAAGCGAAGCGGAAAATATCCGCGTCAATGGCGCAATGGTGCGCAATGTGCTGGCCGCGCTGGCGCCGAAAAAATCGGTGCGCCATGTGGCGCTGGTCACCGGGCTGAAGCACTATCTGGGACCGTTCGAGTCCTACGCCAGCACCGGCACGCTGCCCGAAACCCCGCTGCGCGAAGAACATCCACGACTGCCGGTCGACAATTTTTATTACGAACAGGAAGACGAAATGCTTGCTGCGGCCAAGCGCGACGGCTTCAGCTGGACCGTGCACCGGCCACATACGCTGATCGGCAAGGCCGTTGGTAATGCCATGAATATGGGCAACACTCTGGCCGTGTATGCCTCACTTTGCAAGGCAACCGGACGCCCTTTCCAGTGGCCAGGTTCCGAAGCCCAGTGGCGCGGACTGTCCGACGTAACCGATGCGCGCCAACTGGCCAGGCAACTGATCTGGGCCGCCGACACCGACGTGGCGCACGACACCGCATTCAATATCGTCAATGGCGATGTCTTTCGCTGGCAATGGCTGTGGGGTCGGCTGGCGAACTGGTTTGGCGTCGAAGCGGCAGGTTTCGACGGCACCATCCGCCCGCTTGAGAGCGCCATGGCAGGCGATCAGGCGCTGTGGCAGGAGCTAGCGCAGCAGCACGGTCTGGTCGAATCCGACCTGAACCAGCTGGCATCGGCATGGCATACCGATCTCGATCTGGGCCGCCCGATCGAAGTCATGACCGACATGACGCGCAGCCGTAAACTCGGCTTTACCGCTTACCAGTCGACTGAAGAATCGTTTACGGACCTGTTTGCGCAACTGCGCCGCGAACGCCTGATTCCATGACAACGGCTGCGTGAAGCGCCCTGGCTACGGCTGACGTACTGCGCGCGAGGCCGGGCGCGGCCTGCAGCGCAGCCGCAGCCGCAGCCGCAGCCAGTCTATTTTCTGGCGTCATCTGAACTGTTTACGGTGTTAGCGCATTGCCCGATGGCGTCACTCGACGCTTGAATCGGCAGCGTCTGAGTCCGACGCTGCTGCGCGCAGCTTGTCTTTTTTGCTCGGGCGCCGCCCCTTGACGCCGCCATTGAGATCGGCGACTCCTGCGGCCAAAACCGGCGCTTCCAGCGGCTCGAATCCGGCGACCGTTTCCAGTTCCAGCGTCAAGGCGTGGCGTTTTTCGATCAAACGCCAATGCGCCAGCGCCGCTGCGGTGACGAAACTGACAGCGACACCGGTCGCCCCTGCGCGGCCGGTGCGCCCTATCCTGTGCGTGTAATCCTGCGCCGAACGCGGCAAATCGTAGTTCACCACCACCGGCAATTGCGCGATATCAATGCCGCGTGCGGCCACATCGGTGGCGACCAGCACCTGCAAGCGGCTTTCCTTGAATTCTTTCAACACCTCGCTGCGCGCGCCCTGACTGGCGTCGCCATGCAAGGCGCCGGCCAGAATACCGTTGCGCTGCAGTTTGTCGGCCACATGCATGGCCGCGTATTTGGTGGCGACAAACACCAGCACCCGGGGCCACTTGTTTTCAAGGATCAGGTGCTTGAGCAACTGGGTACGACGCGGCACGTCGACAGCGATCACGCGCTGCCCGATGGCGGGTGCCGCGCCTGGCAGCGGGGCCTCGGCAGCGACCTCGATCTTGACCGGATCGCGCAGCATGCGCTGCGCCAGCGCCTGCACCGATGGGGTGTACGTGGCCGAAAAAAACAGCGTCTGGCGCTGCGCAGGCAGCAACGCCAGAATGCGCTGGACTTCATCGGCGAAGCCCAGATCGAGCAAACGATCCGCTTCGTCCAGCACCAGCGTACTGAGAGCATCAAGCTTGAGCGCATTGTGTTCGATCAGGTCCAGCAGGCGCCCAGGCGTGGCCACGACGATATCGGCGCCACCGCGCAAGCCCATCATTTGAGGATTGATTGATACGCCGCCGAACAGCACCGCGACCTTGACTGCCTGCAACTGTGGCAACGTCACATGGCGCGCCAGCTGGTCGATCTCGGCGCCCACCTGGGCTGCCAGTTCGCGCGTCGGCACCAGAATCAGCGCGCGCACGCGGCGCCCGGTTGATGGCACGAGGGAGGCACTGGCTGCGCCGTCAAGCAACGCTTGCAGCAGCGGCAGCACAAACGCCGCCGTCTTGCCAGAGCCGGTCTGCGACCGGCCCAGCACATCTGCGCCGCGCAAGATGGCGGGAATGGCGGCAGCCTGGATCGCGGTTGGCACCAAATAGCCGCTGTCGCCGACGGAACGCAGCAGTGCGGGCGCAAGACCCAATGAAGAAAATGACATAACAAACCTTAGCAAATACGATGAATGGCAGGGCAGCTTGCGCCTGACCAGCGTGGCAGCAACGGCACCGGCGCCGACAGTATAAAGCAGGCCGCCGGCATGGCGCCATTTCATGGGCCGCGGCAGACACCATTGCGGGCGCGCATTAGTACCTTGCAAAACATCGGGCCAATTGTGATAGCCTTATAGTAAGCAACCTTGCCATCAGGCGGCTTACCATGAGGAGGCTTATCATGACAACAATTGAAGAGCGGTTTTCTGCCGTCTTGCACAATACCGCGCGTTCGTGTCGCCAGGCGCTTGATCGCCGGCTGAAAGATCCCGGCGTCAGTCAGGCTGGCTGGATGACCATCGAGGCCATCGCAAAAGCCGAACAACCCTTGTCGCAAACGGTGCTGGCCGACAGGCTGGCCATCGAAAATCCAACGATGGCGTCGATGCTCGACCGGCTGATGCATGCCGGTCTGGTGCAACGCCAGCCATCGCCGACCGACAGGTGCGTCAAACTGGTGCTGCTGACCGAAGCCGGGACACGCATCTATCAAAAAGTGAAGGCCAAAGCAAACGCATTTCGCAGCGAATTGCTGGTCGGAGTCGATCGCGATAAATTGCTCCCAGCGACAGAATTGCTCCCAGCGACAGAATTGCTGGAAGGCTTGCACATGGCGTCCGAATCAGCGCCATGAACGCAAGCTGGCGCTGGCGCTCGACGTCAACGACACCGGCCAGGTCGCCGCAGCAGTGCGCGCGGCGCACGACAAATTCGGCCGCATCGACGTGCTGGTCAACAATGCCGGCTACGGCTATCTGTCCACCGTCGAAGAAGGCGAAGAAGCGCAGATCCGCGCCCAGTTCGATGCCAATGTATTTGGCTTGTTTGCAATGACGCGCGCCGTTCTGCCCGGCATGCGGGCCCAGCGTAGCGGGCATGTGATCAACATCACGTCCGTTGCCGGCCATATCGGGTTTCCCGGTTCCGGCTATTACGCAGCGAGCAAGCATGCGGTCGAAGGCTGGTCCGATGCACTGGCGGCTGAAGGCAAACCACTGGGAATCAAGGTCAGCTGCGTCGCGCCCGGCCCGTCGCGCACCGACTGGGCCGGGCGCTCAATGGTCCAGACGCCGAACCTGATCGCCGATTACGCAGCCACGGCCGGAGTGCGCTTGCAAGGCACCAGCGCCGCCAGCGGTACTCAGCCGGGCGACCCGGTGCGCATCGCCGCCGCACTGATCGCCATCACCGAACTGGCCAATCCGCCGCGCCACCTGGTGACGGGCGCTTTCGGCATGACGTCGCTCACCACCGGTTTGACAAAGAAGCTGGCCGAAATCGAATCCTGGCGCGAAGCGAGTCTGGCGACCGATTTTCCAGCCGCTTGACACGGCTGGCGGCTGACGACCAGCGACCAGAACTGGATCCGGCTGGCGTCGGGCATTGGCGGCGGCGACCCGGCCGCCAATGACGGACAAGGCCGAGGCAAGGCAAAGGGTCAAGCCTGACCGCGCCGGCTTTTGCCGAACAGGCTACCGATGACGATCCTGGTTACGGCAAGCTGGCTGAGCCAATAGCCTTCAATTTTTGGCAGTGCATCATCGGCCTGTTTGACCCGGCGGTGATAAAAGATGTGCGCGGCCGGCGCCGGCAGCGCAGCCTGGTCCGGAAAGTTTTTCGACGGCACAGAGACCAGTTGCACGAAAGGCGACAGGCGCAGAAAACCAAGCACCGATGCCCCGCAGCCCGGGCAAGTACCGCGCCGCAGCGCTGGCGGTCGCCGGTGACGCTTGAAACCGATCTTGTGATCGTCCGGCAACGTGATCGCGCCAGCCCAAAATAGCATCACGTCGGCGAAGGCCTGGCCGCTGACCGCCTGGCAAATCAGGCAATGGCAGCGCAGCCGCACAATAGGCGCTGCGCTGACAGTAAATGGCGACTGCCCGCAAGCACAGGCACAGGACTGGGGCGCGAACGGTTGGATTAATGCTGAGTCTGACATCGGGTCTTG
>JBLHNV010000211.1:0-5483 GCA_047623125.1 Janthinobacterium sp.
CATGGTTTCCGATGCTGTTATTGATCGGTGTCTGGGTTTTCTTCATGCGCCAGATGCAAGGCGGAGGCAAGGGCGGCGCATTTTCCTTCGGTAAGTCGAAGGCGCGGATGACGGACGAGACGACCAATACCGTCACTTTCTCCGATGTGGCCGGTTGCGATGAAGCCAAAGAAGAAGTCAACGAAGTCGTCGATTTCCTGAAAGACCCGACCAAGTTCCAGAAGCTTGGCGGTCGCATTCCTCGCGGTGTGCTGATGGTCGGCCCTCCGGGTACAGGCAAGACGCTGCTGGCACGCGCCATCGCTGGCGAAGCCAAGGTGCCTTTCTTTTCGATTTCCGGTTCCGACTTCGTTGAAATGTTTGTCGGTGTCGGTGCTTCCCGTGTGCGCGACATGTTCGAGAATGCCAAAAAGCATTCACCTTGCATCATCTTCATCGATGAGATCGATGCGGTCGGTCGCCATCGCGGCGCCGGCATGGGTGGCGGCAATGACGAGCGCGAACAGACGTTGAATCAGTTGCTCGTCGAGATGGACGGTTTTGAGCCAAACTCGGGCGTCATCGTCGTCGCTGCCACGAACCGTGCCGATGTGCTGGACAAGGCGCTGTTGCGTCCGGGCCGTTTCGATCGCCAGGTCACCGTCGGCTTGCCTGACATCCGCGGTCGCGAACAGATTCTGAACGTCCACATGCGCAAAGTGCCTATCAGCACCGATGTCAAGGCTGACATTCTGGCGCGCGGTACACCGGGCTTTTCGGGTGCCGATCTGGCCAATCTGGTCAATGAGGCGGCGCTGTTTGCGGCGCGGCGCACCAAGCGGGTCGTCGAAATGATTGACTTCGAAGATGCCAAGGACAAGATTTACATGGGTCCCGAGCGCAAGTCGATGGTCATCCGCGAAGAAGAGCGTCGCAGCACGGCGTACCATGAATCGGGCCATGCGGTGGTGGCGAAGTTGCTGCCAAAGGCGGATCCGGTGCACAAGGTGACGATCATGCCGCGCGGCTATGCGCTGGGTCTGACATGGCAATTGCCTGAGCATGACGCGCTGAGCGGCTACAAGGACAAGATGCTGGAAGAGATTTCGATTCTGTTCGGCGGCCGGATTGCGGAAGAAATTTTCGTCGGTCAAATGTCGACCGGCGCATCGAATGACTTTTCGCGTGCGACCAAATTGGCGCGCTCGATGGTGACCCGTTTCGGCATGTCTGACAGCATGGGTGTGATGGTCTACGAAGACAGCCAGCAAGAAGGCTTCTTTGGCGGTGCGTCGAAAACGATTTCCGAAGCGACGCAGCAAAAAGTCGATGCCGAGATCCGCAATATTCTCGATACGCAATATGCGTTGTCGCGTAAATTGCTCGAGGAAAACCGCGAGAAGGTTGAAAAGATGACCAAGGCCTTGCTCGAATGGGAAACCATCGACGCCGACCAGATCAACGATATCATGGCCGGTCTGGAACCTCGCTTGCCGAAAGCGGGCATTCCACCCAGGCGCAATTCGGGCGACAGCGACGCCGGTGGCATTTCACCGAACGTGACTGCACCAGCCTGATCGATCTGTGTTACTAGCATCGGTTCGGTGAACCGGTGTTGGCCAAAAGTCACAGAGTTAAGGGCGGGGAGCAATCCTCGCCCTTTTTCATTGGTGCAGCGCGGCAGTATTGCTTTTGATCCATCTCAAGATCTCTTTTAAAAGTTCATATGCGACAGAAATTTCAATGCGGCCGTTATGGCTACGCGTTAGCGGCGCAAGCACCGCTCGTGATGGGCATACTCAACGTGACACCCGATTCCTTTTCCGATGGCGGCCAATACCAGTCGCTGGAGTTCGCTCTGTCGCGTGCAGAGCAAATGATCGGTGACGGTGTCGACATCATCGATATCGGTGGCGAGTCGAGCCGTCCCGGTGCACCTGCATTGCCTTTGGACGAAGAGTTGCGCCGTGTCATGCCGGTGCTGTACGCGCTGCGCGACTGTGGTAAAGCGATCTCGATCGATACTTACAAACCCGAAGTGATGCGCGAAGCGATCGCCGCCGGCGTTGACATGATCAACGACATCAATGGCTTGCGTGCGCCTGGCGCCATTGCTGCAGTGCAAGACAGCGACTGCGCGCTGTGCATCATGCACATGCAAAACGTGCCGGCAATGATGCAGGACAAGCCGGAATATGTTGATGTCGTGCGGCAAGTGAGCGATTTTTTGCGCCAGCGAGTCGATGCGATGACGGCGGCCGGCATAGACCGGCAACGCCTGTGCATCGATCCCGGCTTTGGTTTTGGCAAGACGCTTGAGCACAACTTTGCGCTGCTCAAGGCAACAAAACACATCATCGCCGAATTGGACTTGCCATTACTGGCAGGTCTGTCGCGCAAATCGATGATCGGCGCCGTCACTGGACGCCCGGTCGAGCAGCGCCTGGCAGGCAGTCTGGCCGGCGCCCTCGCTGCGGCCTTGCACGGCGCACACATCGTGCGGGTGCACGATGTTGCCGAAACAGTCGATGCACTGAAAGTATGGCGGGCGGCGCACTAAACACATAACGGAGAAAAAAATGACACGCAAATATTTTGGTACAGATGGCATACGCGGTTTGGTAGGCGTTGAGCCGATCACCCCCGATTTTGTCATGCGCCTGGGTTATGCTGCAGGCAAGGTGCTGGCCTATGCCCAGTCATCGAAGTCCAGGCCGACGGTGCTGATCGGCAAGGACACGCGCATTTCGGGTTATATGCTGGAAGCGGCGCTAGAGGCGGGCTTTTCGGCGGCCGGCGTCGACGTGATGCTGGCCGGTCCGATGCCCACGCCGGCCATCGCTTATCTGACCCGGGCGCTGCGTCTGGCCGCCGGCGTCGTCATTTCTGCATCGCATAATCCGTATCATGACAACGGTATCAAGTTCTTTTCGCATCAGGGCACCAAATTGCCCGATGCCGTCGAGCAGGAAATTGAAGCGGCGCTCGATGCGCCGATGTTGTGCGTTGCATCTGAAAAGCTGGGGCGCGCCAAGCGCCTTGATGATGCTCAGGGTCGCTATATCGAGTTTTGCAAGAGCACTTTCCCGAACGAACTCGATCTGCGCGGCATCAAGATCGTCATCGACTGTGCCCATGGCGCCGCCTACCACATTGCGCCACATGTATTTCATGAGCTGGGCGCCGAAGTCATCGCCATCGGCAACAAGCCTGATGGCTTCAACATCAATGCCGGTTTCGGCGCGACGGCACCGAATGCGATGGCAGCGGCCGTACTGGCGCATGGCGCGGACCTGGGCATTGCACTTGACGGCGATGCCGACCGCCTGATCATGTGCGACTCGGACGGTCGCCTTTATAACGGCGATGAATTGCTGTACCTGATGGTGACGGACCGCCTGGCGATGGGCCCGGTGCCTGGCGCCGTCGGCACCTTGATGACCAACATGGCGCTGGAAGTGGCGTTTAAGAAATTGGGTATCGGCTTTGCGCGCGCTAACGTCGGCGACCGTTATGTGCTCGAAGTGATGAAAGAGCGTGGCTGGATACTCGGCGGCGAAGGTTCCGGTCATTTGCTGTGTCTCGACAAGCACACCACCGGCGACGGTATCGTGTCGGCGCTGCAAGTGTTGTCTGCACTCAAGCGCAGTAGCAAGACGCTGCAGCAGTGCACCAGCGAACTGGTGCTGTATCCACAAACATTGATCAACGTGAAAGTGGCGGCGGGCTTCGATTGGCGACAGAATCCGGCCATGGCCGACGAGATGGCGCAAGTGGAGCGCGAACTCGGTGACGACGGGCGCGTGCTGATTCGTGCGTCCGGCACCGAGCCTTTGATCCGGGTAATGGTCGAAGCGAAGAATGCCGAACAAGCGGCCACCATGGCCCGGCGCATCGCCGACAAGGTCGCGGCATAGGGCGTGCAGCATTGCCGATGGGATTGACGGAAATGACACCAGCGGTTATTATGTTGTCTTCGGAGTGTAGCGCAGCCCGGTAGCGCACCTGGTTTGGGACCAGGGGGTCCAAGGTTCGAATCCTTGTACTCCGACCAAGTTACAAGCGGGCTGTCAGCATTGACAGTCCGTTTTTTTGCGTGCAGCACTCATGTGCAAAACGTGCGTGCTGCATGTCGATCATGCCACCTTGCGTCAGTAGCTCAGCTGGATAGAGCAATGCCCTTCTAAGGCATGGGTCGGGGGTTCGAGCCCCTCCTGACGCACCATCTCACCAAGTCTGTCGTTAGTGTGAACACAGTTTGCTGTGATTCACGCCCCTTCAGTGGCGGCTTCTTCTTTTCGTCACCCTCCTTAGTCCTGTCTAGTCCTGTCACCTGCCGCGCCGGTGTCTTCTTTGCTCTTGCCTTTGCCAGTTGCGCCCAATGGCGACGAACGTGGTGCCATGTCAAGCATAATGCATTGCAATGATGGTAAGTTTTTGTATGGGGTGATCATGCACCGGCGCACGCGATCGGCCGTCCCCGAGGGTGGCATCTTCCCGTAATGCAGTCATGGAATCATTCTATGCTTCAAGACTTTACCCGGCGCTTCAAAGCATCCATCACCATCATAATGGGGGCATGTCGCCGCCGCCGGCAGCGCATCAGTCTGGCGACGATGGCAGTACGCGCGATGACCGGGCGCGTTTTTTGATGCAGTTGCAAAGTATCCGCGACCGGATCAACGGCGCCAGCAATGCGGACCAGATTCTGGACGGCTTGGCGCAACAGGCATGCAGCCTGTTTGATTGCGACCAGTTCACGCTGTATCTGGTTAGTCACGACGATCTGGTGATGGCTTGCCATCACAGCACGGCACGCAGCGGGTCCGAATGTCCGACGCTGCCGATCTCGGAACTGAGCGTGGCAGGTTACGTTGCCGTGCATGGTCGCCCGGTTTGCCTGCGTGATGCTTACGATGACGTCGAACTGGGATTGCACGTGCCGCCAGTGCATTTTTTGCGCGAGACTGACTTGCGCACCGGCTACCGGACGCGCCAGATGCTCGTGGCGCCTGTCTTCGATATGCAAGGTCATGTATTGCTAGGGGTCGTCCAACTGCTCAATACCCGTCTTGGCCAGCCTTTCGGCAACCTTGCCAGTGATGACGTCACCTTCTTGTGCCAGTCTATTGGCGCCGCATTGAGCCGCTGCCAGGCGCCGCTGCCGCAGATGCGTTCCAAATACGAATGCCTGATGCGCGATGGTATTTTGTCGAGCCGCAATTTCGAGCTTGCCACCCGTTCGGCAACGACTACCGGCGCTGACATCGAGCAAGTCCTGGTCAGCGAGTTTCATGTCAAGCTGGCATTGATAGGCGCTGCGCTCGGCAGCTTCTTCGATGTGCCCTATGAACCGTTCAGGGCTGGCCGCCTCAAGCCGACCGCTTTGCTCAAGAATATCAAGCGCGAATTCGCCGAGCACAACGGGTGGCTGCTGATCGAATGCGACCCGGACGGTCTGGTGATCCTCGCGCTCGACCCAGATCAGGTGAAGAATTCGCACA
>JBLHNV010000212.1:0-5476 GCA_047623125.1 Janthinobacterium sp.
GGGACACACCCTGGTTGAGATCGCCGGCGGCTTGTGCACCGGCGTGGCGATTGCATTCGCCATCGATGCGCTGCTAGGGCGTGGCTGGTAGCATAAAAATCAAGCAGTAAAACAAGCAGTAAAAAAGTGCCGAAAAAGCTGCCAAGTAACAGATCAACAAAAGGCGTCGAAAGCCCGCAAAAAGTTGATTGATAGTATGATATTTACCCATAGGCATTTGTGCTGATCTGCACTGCAAACTTGCTGCCCATTCTCCCGGAGTTACCATGTTGCGCAATATCTTGCTGGCACTCGTGCTGGGTGCCGCCGTTGCCGCTTGCAGCAAGGATGCTGCGCCGCCGGTCCCGGTTTCCTCTGTCCAACTGTTGACTGCACCCGAAGACTGGCTGACGATACGGACCAATGCGCTCGCTTCCGGTGTGTTCATCACCGGTTCGGTGCAACCGGAGCGGCGTGCCGATCTGCGCGCCGAAGTCGCTGCCGTCGTGTTGCAAGTATTGAAGGAAAATGGCCAGAGCGTCAAGCGCGGCGATATCTTGCTGCGCCTGGACGAGACGGCGCTACGGGAAAGCATGAATGCGGCCGAACAGGCGACCAGTGCTGCCAGTTTGACGCATGATCAGGCCGAGCGCATGTTGCAGCGACTTGGCACGCTGCGCGCATCGGGCATGGTATCGACGCAGGCGCTGGAAGATGCACAAATGCGGCGCAATACGGCGCAAAGCGAGCTCGCCGCCGCCCGCACCCGTGTCGCGCAGGCGCGCCAGCAATTGCAGCGCACGGTCGTGCGCGCCCCGTTCGACGGCGTCGTTAGCGAGCGCAAGGTGTCAAACGGCGATACGGCCCAGATCGGCAAGGAGTTGATCAAGGTGATCGATCTGGCCAGCATGCGCTTCGAAGGCCTGGTGTCGGCCGACAGCATCGCTCAGGTCAAGCTGGAACAGCCGGTGCGCTTTCGGATCAATGGCTATCCGGAGCAGGAATTTTTCGGCCGTGTCGCGCGCATCGCGCCGACCGCCAATGCGGTGACGCGTCAGGTCGAGGTGCTGGTCGAATTCGTCGACAAGGTCGAGCCGCGCAAGGTCGGGCCGCGCGTGGCTGGCTTGTATGCGGAAGGGCGCATCGAGGCCGGCAGCACCGAGGTGCTGATGCTGCCGGAATCAGCGCTGGTGCGCAGCGGCGACCAGGCTTACGCATGGCGTCAGGCCGACCAGAGACCGGACAAGGTGGCGGGTAACGCTGTTGGCGAAACCGTTGCCAATGCTGCTGGCAAAAGCGCAGGCAAGATCCTCGACAAGGCGGTGCTGGTGCTGGGCGCGCGCGATGCGCGCAGCGGCAACTGGGAAGTGCGCTCCGGCCTCGCCAGCGGCGACCTGGTGCTGCGCAATCCGGGTGCCAACCTGAAGGATGGACAAATTCTGGCTGTGCAAAATGGCGCCGCGACTGCGCGCGCGCCGTCAGCCGATAGCGGAAAGTAAGCCATGTTTCTTTCCGACTTCAGCATCAAGCGCCCGATCCCCACGATCGTGCTGATCCTGGCCATGATGTGCCTGGGTTTGCTGGCGCTCAAGAATTTGCGCGTCAATCAAAATCCGGATGTCGAAGTACCGATCATTGTGATCAATATTCCGTATCCGGGCGCCTCGCCTGAAACGGTCGAGCGCGAAATTGTCAATCGGCTGGAAAAGTCCTTGCAAAGCATTTCCGGCGCGACCGAGACCAACAGCACGGCGGCCGAAGGCATGGCGACCATCGTCATTCAGTTCAGCTTCAAGAAAAATCTGATCGAGGCATCGGATGAAATCCGCAACGCGATTGCGGCGGTGCGTTACAAGTTACCCACCGAAATGCGTGAGCCGATGCTGCAGCGCATCGATACGTCGGCCCAGCCGATCATGCAACTGGCCTTGTCGTCCAACAGCCAGAGCCACGCCGCACTGTCCCGGCTTGGCGAAGATGTGCTGGCCGAGCGCTTTCGTGCCGTCGCAGGCGTTGCCGTCGTCAACGTCAGCGGCGCGCTCAAGCGCGAGCTCAGCGTGCTGCTGCGTTCCAGTAAACTGCGCGAATATAACGTGTCGGCCCTGGATGTGGTGCAGGCGCTGCGCAACCAGAATACCAATGCGCCGGTCGGCAAGGTACGCGGCGAATTCGATGAAAAAAGCATTCGTCTGGTCGGGCGCATCGAGTCGCCGCAAGAGTTCGGGCAAGTCGTTGTCAAGCGCCGCGGCGCCGAGATCGTGCGCCTGGCCCAGGTCGCCACGATCGAGGATGGTTTTGCCGAGATCAACAGCCTGTCGATCCGTAGTGGCAAGCCGAACGTCGGCATCGCGATCATTCGCGCGCGCGATGCCAGCACCGTCAGTGTGGCCGTGCATATACGCGCGCTGGCGGCCGAAATGCGCAAGACGCTGCCCGCCGGCACCACGCTGGACATTACCCGCGACGGCGGCGACCAATCCCAGCGCAGCTTGAACAACGTCATCGAATCGCTGGTATTTGGCGCCGTGCTGACGATTTTCGTCGTGTATGCCTTCCTCAATTCGTGGCGCTCGACGCTGATCACGGCGCTCAGCTTGCCGACGTCGGTGATCGCCGCGTTCATCGCCGTGTGGCTGTGCGGCTTCACGCTCAATTTCATGACGCTGCTTGGCTTGTCGCTGGCGATCGGCGTACTGATCGACGATGCGATCGTGGTGCGCGAAAACATTGTGCGCCACATGCAAATGGGGTCCGATCGGCATACTGCCGCGCGCGAAGGCACGCGCGAAATCGGCCTGGCGGTCGCGGCCACCACGTTTTCAATCGTCGCCGTCTTCATTCCGGTCGCATTCATGCCGGGCATTTCGGGCGAATGGTTCCGTCCGTTCGCGCTGACCGTCACCTGTTCGGTGTTGGTCAGCCTGTTCATTTCATTCACACTGGACCCGATGTTGTCGGCCTACTGGGGCGATCCGCCGGACCATCACACAGCGCCGAAAACGGGCATCAGCAAAGTTCTGGGCCGCTTCAATGATTGGTTCGATGCGCAGTGCGACCGCTATGGACGCCTGATCGCGTGGGCCCTGCGGCACCGGGGCCAGATGGCGTTGCTGGCCTTGCTCAGTCTGGTCGGCGCGGTCGGATTGCACGTCAAGTTCGGCGGTTCGAGTTTTCTGCCTTCATCGGACCAGGGCAGCCTGATGATCGACGTGCGCATGCCTTCGTCCTCAAACATCGAATACGCGCGGCTGAAAATGGAAAGCGCGGCGGCTCTGGCGCGCACCGTGTCCGAGACGCTGGAAACCAACAGCACGATCACCAGCGCCGGCGGGCGCATCTATGTCGACATCGGCAAACGGGCCACCCGCGTGCGTTCGGCCAAAGAAATCGCGGTCGATCTGCGGCGCAAGATGGCGCTGCTGGTGGGCGCCGAATACGTGGTGCTGGAAGACTTGAATAATGGCGCCAAAAAACCAATCCAGGTCGAGTTCACAGGCCCCGATGCGCGCCGCTTGATGGCCATCACGAATGCCTACATGGTGCAGTTGAAACAGGTACCGGGCGCCGTCGATGTCGGTTTGTCGGAGCAGGCGCCAAAAAACGAGCTTAAAATCGACCTTAACCGCGGCCTGGCCAATTCGATGGGCATCACGGTCGGCGATGCGGCGCAGGCGTTGCGGGTTGCGTTTGCCGGCGTCGAAGTGGGTGACTGGATCGATCCGACCGGCGAGTCGCGCGACGTGGCCGTGCGCCTGCATCCCGACGATCGGGGCGGTGCCGGAAACATCGAGCGCTTGCCGATTGCGGTCAGTGGCACCGATCAGATGGTGCCGTTGGACCAGATCGCCGCGATCACGATGGGCAAGGGGCCGTCCACCATCGAGCACAAGAATGGCAAGCGCTCAATCGTCGTGTCGGCCAATGCGCAGGGCCGCTCCAGCGGCGAAGTGACGATTGACGCGATGCGACTGGCCAATGGCATCGACTTTCCTCCCGGCTACGGGCTGGCGCTGGGCGGCGCCGGTCAGGATCAGCGTGAATTGTTTACCCAAATGGGCATCGCCCTGGTGATGGGAATCGGCCTGATGTACCTGATTTTGGTGATGCAATTTAGCTCCTTCACGGCGCCGCTGGCGGTCATGCTGTCGCTGCCACTATCGCTGATCGGCGTCGTACTGGCCTTGTTGGTGACCGGTAATACGCTGAACCTGATGAGCTTCATCGGCATCATCATGCTGATGGGTCTGGTCGCGAAGAATGCGATCTTGTTGCTGGATGCGGCGCGCAAGCGCGAAGCCGACGGCTATGGGCGCGAAGATGCGCTGATGTATGCGGGCCGTTTGCGCCTGCGCCCGATTCTGATGACGACCTTTGCGCTGATCGCCGGCATGACGCCGGTCGCGCTGGGGCTGGGCGAGGGCGGCGAATTCTACCGGCCGCTGGCGATCGCGATTATCGGCGGCACGATTACGGCGACGCTGTTGACGCTGCTGGTGGTGCCCACTTTTTACGACAGCATCGAGATCGCGCGCGATGGCGCGCTGTCCAAGTTCCGCTTGCGCGCCGAAGGCGGCAACGTGCTGGCCGCATTCGCGCTGACCTTGATCGAAGTGCTGCTGGCGCTGCTCATGCTGCGTTTGCTCTACAGAACGTTGACGCGAATGTTGACGCGGCAGTCCAAGCATGCTGCGCTGTCCGGGAAGTCCGTCAAGGGCTGAGGCAATACGTCAGTCCATACGTCAGCTCTTTTGTCACCATCGAGGTTGAAAATTGCGATGGCGCTTCGGCCCGAGATGTCGCTGGCGAGTGCCGCCGTGGTGATTGAAGCGCTGACATTGAACATGGCGCAGCTTGCTGGGGCCAGCGGTTCGAGTCACACCAATCAACCAATCAACTAATCAGTGCGACCGGCAAGTCGGGCGCCGACAGTCGTTCAGCGTGGCGAACGTTGCGCCGGCGCTGGTATCGGCCGAGTCATTGCAGCCTGACAAGCCAGAGCAATTGTTGCATGACTCGGCTTTGCAATGCAGACGTATCGTCTCTCGCTATTAAGATGGGGCCGCCACTTTTTTGATGGCATCGTCAATCATCCATGCCTTCAAATGTTCGCCTGCATGCACTTTCTTAACGTGCCAATTTTCGTCCTCAAGTTGCTTCATGCACTTGTGAGTGGAGCATCCATGCCTCCAAATCCGTTGCGCTATTCATAAATTTATGCAGTTTTCATGCCATATTTAAGGCACAACTCGAATACGTATGTATTGGCCTCGGCTGTTTTGTAGACCGAGATGACTGTGTCGTTGAAAATTTTATTAAAAATTAATTATGCAGATTTTTGCAAAAAAAGTAATTGTCTAAAAGCTAATTTATAATTACAATAAGGCATTATTGCCTAGGGACTGTTGTGAAAGGTATCAATGTATCCATTTCATGATTCCGGCGATATAAATGAATCCCAGGAAGCGTTCGTCGAGCTTTTCGAACCTCGTTGCGATCC
>JBLHNV010000213.1:0-5456 GCA_047623125.1 Janthinobacterium sp.
TTCGAGCCCGACCAAGAGGACCTGGCCGAATTCCTGGCCGAGCATCGGGTCGAGATCGTCGCGTCGATGCCTTGTTATTCTCTGGAAAACGTGGACAAACAGCGCGGCGAAGGCGTGTTTGATAAAAGCATCGCAGCGCTGCAAAAGCTCAATGCGCTCGGTTATGGCCACGCAGGATCCGGGCTGACGCTTAATCTGGTTTACAACCCGCAGGGCGCTTCGCTGCCGCCGGACCAGGTGGCGCTGCAAGCGGACTACAAGCGCGAGCTGTTCAATCACTTCGGCATCGTATTCAACGAGCTGTTTGCACTGGTCAACATGCCGATACAGCGCTTTGGATCGACCCTGATCTCAAAGGGGAAGTTCAGCGATTACATGCGTTTGCTGAAGGAAAATTTCGCTGCCGGCAACCTCGACAGCGTGATGTGCCGCAACCTGGTCAGCGTCGACTGGCAAGGTTTTCTGTATGACTGCGACTTCAATCAGCAACTGGGATTGTCCTTGCCTTCCGCTTCGCCATTGGCGCAATTGCGCGAAGGACGGCCGCATTTGCGCCATTTGCTGACGGACGATCCGGCCGGTCGTTCGATCAGGGTCGCCGACCATTGCTACGGCTGCACCGCCGGCCAGGGCAGCAGTTGCGGCGGCGCATTGGACAATGAAAGCAGTGCAGCATGAAGCGCGCGCTGCTCGTCTTGCTGATGGTCGTTCTGGTGGTCGGCTTCTTTGCATTCGACCTGGACCGTTTCCTGACGCTGGAGTCGCTCAAGCAAAGCCAGGGTGATTTTGTCGCGCTCAAAGCGCAGTCTCCGTGGCTGTTTGTTGCCACCGCTTTCGGGCTGTATGTGCTGGTCACCGCGCTATCCTTGCCGGGAGCGCTGATCATGACGTTGGCGATGGGCGCGTTGTTCGGCTTGACCGTCGGCACGCTGCTGGTTTCGTTCGCCTCCAGCATCGGCGCGACGCTGGCATTCCTCGTTGCGCGTTTCGTGCTGCGCGATACAGTGCAGCGCCGCTTCGGCGCCAAGCTTCAAACAATGAATGACGGGATCGCCAAGGATGGCGCGCTATACCTGTTCACGCTGCGTCTGGTACCGGTATTTCCCTTTTTTCTGATCAATTTGCTGATGGGGCTGACGCCGATGCGCGCCCGCACGTTTTACTGGGCCAGCCAGCTTGGGATGCTGGCCGGAACCGTGGTGTTCGTGAATGCCGGCACGCAGCTGGCGCAATTGCAGAGCCTGTCGGGCATCCTGTCGCCCGGTTTGCTGTTTTCTTTCGTACTGCTGGGAATTTTTCCTTTCATCGCCAAAAAAGTTACCGCGTCACTGCAAGCGCGTCGCGTCTACGCCAAGTGGCAGCGGCCACAAAAATTCGATCGTAATCTGGTCGTGATCGGCGGCGGCGCAGCCGGTCTGGTTTCCGCCTATATTGGCGCGGCGGTCAAGGCCAAGGTGACCTTGATCGAAGCCCACAAGATGGGCGGCGATTGTCTGAACTACGGCTGCGTGCCAAGCAAGACCCTGATCAAGTCGGCCCGCATCGCCCATCAGATGCGCCATGGCGAACACTATGGTCTTTGCGCAACCGAACCGCAGTTCAGCTTTCGCAAGGTCATGGCGCGTGTGCATGCGGTGATTCGTACGATCGAGCCGCATGACAGCGTCGAACGCTTTACCGCATTGGGCGTTGAAGTGCTGCAAGGACATGCCCGCATCGTCGATCCATGGACGGTGGAAATCAAACTCAATGACGGCGGCACGCAACGCCTGACGACCCGCAGCATCGTGATCGCCGCCGGCGCCCAGCCGTTCGTGCCGCCATTGCCCGGTCTGGACGATGTCGGCTATGTCACCAGCGACACGTTGTGGGACGAGTTCGCCAAGCTGGACGCGGCGCCGGCCCGTTTGGTGGTGCTCGGTGGCGGGCCGATCGGCTGCGAACTGGCGCAAAGTTTTGCCCGCCTCGGTTCCAAGGTCACGCAGATTGAAATGGGGCCGCGCATCATGATCCGGGAAGACGAGGAAGTCTCGGCACTGGCGCACGATGCGTTGACCCGCGATGGGGTGACGCTGCTGGTCGGCCACAAGGCATTGCGTTGCGAGCGCGAATGGGTGGATGGATGCGAACACAAGTTCATCGTGCTCGAACAAGATGGCGCAGAGTTGCGCATCGAATTTGATGCCTTGCTCTGTGCAGTCGGCCGCGTGGCGCGCCTCTCTGGTTACGGCCTGGAACAACTGGGTGTCGAAACCCGCCGCACGGTGGTGACCAACGATTATCTGGAAACGCTGTACCCGAACATCTTTGCCGCCGGCGATGTGGCCGGCCCTTACCAGTTCACCCATGTTGCCGCGCATCAAGCCTGGTATGCCGCAGTAAACGCGTTGTTTGGCGATTTCAAGAAATTCAGGGTGAATTACTCGGTGATTCCCTGGGCCACTTTCATTGACCCGGAGGCGGCACGCGTCGGACTCAATGAGCAGGAGGCTAAGGAAAAGGGGGTCGCCTATGAAGTCACCAAATACGGGCTGGACGAACTCGATCGTGCCATCACCGATGGCAATGCGCATGGCTTCGTCAAGGTGCTGACGGTGCCCGGCAAGGATAAGATTCTGGGCGTCACCATCGTCGGCGAACACGCCGCTGATTTGCTGGCCGAATTCGTGCTCGCGATGAAACACGGCTTGGGACTGAACAAAATCCTCGGCACGATACACACCTATCCGACCATGGCCGAAGCCAATAAATACGCCGCAGGCGAGTGGAAACGCAATCATGCACCGCAGCGGGTATTGGCCTGGCTGGCACGCTATCACGCCTGGAAGCGAGGATGAGCGCCATGCTGCGCAGCATCATGACGGCGCTGTTGCTGCTGCCAGGCTTGATGCTGAGTTTGCCAGCGCAGGCGGCGCAATTTGATCATTCCGCCTGGGATGGCTTGCTCGAGAAGCATGTCACCAGCATGCGCGGCGGGCAAGCCACGCAGGTGGATTACGCGGGACTGAAAACGGAGCGGGCCGCGCTCAAAAAATACCTGGCCAGCACCTCCGGCGTAGCCCGGGCAGATTTTGACAAGTGGAGCACATCGGCGCAACTGGCCTTTCTGATCAACAGCTACAACGCCTGGACGGTCGAGCTGGTGCTGACCGGCTATCCGGGCCTGAACTCGATCAAGGGCCTGGGCTCTTTCCTGCAGTCGCCATGGAAAAAAAACTTCATCCCCTTGCTCGGCGAGACGCGCTCGCTCGACGATATCGAGCACGGGTTGATACGCGGCTCGGGGCGCTACAACGATCCGCGCATCCATTTCGCCGTCAATTGCGCCAGTATTGGTTGTCCGGCGCTGCGGCCGCAAGCGTATGTGGCGCAGCGCTTGGATGCCCAGCTCGATGACGCAACCCGAAAATTTCTGTCCGATCGCACCCGCAACCGGATCGATGGCAACCGCTTGAAGGTGTCGCGTATTTTCAAATGGTATCGAACCGACTTTGAAAAAGGCTGGCGCTCGGCCGACAGCCTTGGACGCTTTCTGGCGCTCTACCGTGACGCCTTGGGGCTTGATGCCGAAGCGGCGACGCGTCTGTCGTCGGGCGCCATCGAGATTGACTTTCTCGATTATGATTGGCAACTGAATGGCAACTGAACGGCAACTGAATGGCAGATGAGTGGCAACTGAGCGGCAGCGCCAGATACCGGCCATGCGCCATTTGATGATGCTGCCATCATTGTCCGGCGTTCAAGCTAGCCGACGCGTCGCCGCTGCCGCCGTGGCAATACGGCGGCAACAAGGCGCCAACTTTTCAGCGCAAAACAGCGCTTGATACGATCCATCACATGATAACGAGGAAATTCACATGACGAGCTACGACTATGACTTGCTGACCATCGGTGGCGGCTCGGGCGGAGTACGCGCCAGCCGCTTTGCAGCCCAATACGGCGCCAAGGTTGCGCTGGCTGAAAAGAGCGATCTGGGCGGAACTTGCGTCAACCTCGGTTGCATCCCCAAGAAACTGATGTCTTACGCGGCCCATTTTCATGGCGACTTTGCCGATGCGCAAGGATTCGGCTGGCAGTTAGGTGAAGCGAAATTCGACTGGGCCAGATTAATGGCCAACAAGGACCGCGAAATCGAACGCTTGAACGGTGCTTACCGAAACACGCTCGAGCAAGCGGCGGTCGAGGTGCTCGATGGACATGCCAGCATCGAGGATGCGCATACGGTTCTCGTCAATGGCCGCCGCATCAGCGCGCGCTTCATCCTGATCGCCACCGGCGGACGTCCGACCCGACCGGTCTTTCCTGGCAGCGAGCATGGCATCACTTCTGACGAATTTTTCCATCTGGATGCGTTGCCGGCGCGCGCAGTCGTCGCTGGCGGCGGTTACATTGCGGTCGAACTGGCATCCATCCTCAACGGCCTGGGTTGCAAGGTCACGCTGGTGTATCGCGGCAACCGGTTACTGCGCACGATGGATCACGATCTGGGGCCGTTCCTGGCCGCTGAAATGGTCAAGAAGGGCATCACCGTGCTGTTCGACACCGTGATCGAGGCGATCGATGCCGACACCGCCGACGCAGCCAATAGCCAGCGCGTGCAATTGAATGGCGACCGAACAATCGATGCCGAGTGCGTGCTCTTTGCCACCGGGCGGCACCCCAATACCGCTGGTCTCGGCCTCGAAAAATGCGGTGTCGCAGTGCGGGAAAATGGCGCCATCATTGTCGATGAGCAATTCCACACCAGTGTCCCATCGATTCTTGCCATTGGCGACGTCATTGACCGCGTTGCGCTGACGCCGGTGGCACTCGCGGAAGGCATGGTGGTGGCCGCGAATCTGTTTCAGCAAAGCGGGCGGAGCATGTCTTATGATAATATCGCGACCGCTGTTTTCAGCCATCCGAACGTCGCCACCGTTGGGCTGACCGAAGCGCAGGCGCGTGAAAAATACGGCGACGTGACCGTTTTCAAGAGTGAATTCAAGGCGCTCAAGCACACCTTGTCGGGCGCGACGGAACGCACCTTCATGAAGCTCCTGGTCGATAGCGCCAGCGACCGGGTGGTCGGCTTGCATATGGTGGGTCCGGATGCGGGGGAGTTAGTGCAAGGGTTTGCCGTGGCGTTGCAATGCAACGCCACCAAGGCGCAATTCGATGCCACGATCAGCATCCACCCGACGCTGGCCGAAGAGTTTGTCACGATGCGAACGCCGGTGTAAGAGCGCTGCCTGCGAAATGGTATTGCTTAATGTAAATTTTATGCGCAGCGCTCATCAACGATCACAGCTGCGCGATAAAATTGCTCTTTTGAATCCCAGGAAAAATGATGAAAGCTGCTTTGAAAACGAAGGTGCTGTTGTGCGCCGCTCTATTGTTTGCGGCTTTGCTGACGCAAAGCGCCATGGCTGCCGATGCGCCGCTGCGACTCGGGGTCGGACTATTTCAGCCCGACAAGG
>JBLHNV010000214.1:0-5437 GCA_047623125.1 Janthinobacterium sp.
CCTGGCCGAAGCGTCGCGCATGGTGCCGTGGCTGGCGCGCTTCGGCGCGCGCCATCTGCATGCCCATTTCGGCACCAATTCGGCCGAGGTTGCGATGCTGGCGCAAGCACTGGGGGGCCCGCCCTATAGCTTTACCGTGCACGGGCCGGAAGAATTCGACAAGCCCGAATTCTTGCACATCAGGGAAAAGGTCTTGCGCGCCGCATTCGTCGTGGCGATCAGCTCGTACGGGCGCAGCCAGCTGTTTCGCTGGATAGATCATGCTGACTGGCCCAAGGTGCAGGTGGTGCACTGCGCTCTGGAGGTGGCCTTCCACGATATCGCTGCCGGGTTGGCTACAGCTGCGCTGCCCGCCGCATCGACAGGCAAGGTGCGCATCGTCTGCGTAGGCCGCTTGTGCGAACAGAAGGGGCAATTGCTGCTGATCGGCGCGCTTGCCTTGCTGAAAAAAAAGGGCGTCGCGCTCGAACTGGTGCTGGCCGGCGACGGCGAAATGCGGCTGGCGCTGGAATCCTTGATCGCGCAAGAGCAGTTGCAAGAGAGCGTGCGCATCACCGGCTGGATCAGCAGCGATCAGGTGCGCGATGAAATCCTGGCCGCGCGCGCTCTGGTGCTGCCCAGCTTCGCCGAAGGCTTGCCGGTCGTCATCATGGAAGCGATGGCATTGCGGCGTCCGGTGCTGAGCACGTATGTGGCGGGCATTCCCGAGCTGGTGTTGCCAGGCATTCATGGTAATGGCTGGCTGTTCCCGGCCGGCGATGTCTTTGCGCTGGCCGATGCGCTGGAACAATTCCTGGCGACAAAACCAGAGCAACTGGCAGCGATGGGCGACGCTGGCCACGCGCGCGTGCTGCAGCGCCATGCGGTCGATATCGAAGCGGCCAAGCTGGCGCAGCTGTTTCGCGCCAGCGATGCGCTTGCCGGTGCACCTCTGTCTGCTCAGGCTTTTGCTTCTGCTGCGCTTGCGGCCACTCTCGATGCGACGAAAGGTTCATCATGATCATTCTCGAAGTGTTTTTTTTGCTGTTGTGGCTGGTGCTGGCGGTGCCGGCCGGCGTCTTTACGCTGCAACTGTTGATGGCGAATCCGGCCTGGCGGACTGCGCCTGCCAAGCCACGGCGCAGGCCGGCTATCGCAGTGCTGGTGCCGGCGCACGATGAAGCGCAAGGCATAGGCAAGACTCTGGCCTCGATACAGGCCCAATTGCACGCTGGCGACCGGGTGCTGGTCGTGGCCGACAATTGCAGCGACGACACGGCCGGCGCGGCGCGCGCGCTTGGCGCGGAGGCGGTCGAGCGGGTTGACGCGGTGCTGCGCGGCAAAGGTTATGCGCTCGATTTCGGCGTGCGCCATCTGGCGTTGGCACCGCCGGAAGTGGTGATCATCGTCGATGCCGATTGCCTGCTCGATCCCGGCGCGCTCGATCTGCTGGCGCAGGAGTGCCTGGAGGCGAACCGGCCCGTGCAAGCGTTGTATCTGATGCGCTCGCCCCCTGGCGCCAGCCTGAAAGATAAGGTCGCCCAATTCGCATGGACAGTCAAGAACCATGCGCGCGCATTGGGTTACCAGCGCCTGGGCTTGCCATGCCAATTGATGGGCAGCGGCATGGCGTTTCCGTGGTCATTGATGGCGCGCGCGCAACTGGCCAGCGGCCATATTGTCGAAGATTTGAAGCTGGGACTCGATTTTGCACGCCAGGGCCAGGCGCCGCTGTTTTGTCCGGGCGCGCTGGTGTTCAGCGTCTTTCCCAGCCATTCGGACGGGGTCCGGTCGCAGCGCACGCGTTGGGAGCATGGTCACCTGGCGATGATACAAAAGGAAGGCCCACAGTGTTTCAGGGACAGTTTGCGCGCCAGGAACCTGGACTTGTTCGCGCTGACCATCGACATGTGCGTGCCGCCGCTGGCCTTGCTTGTGTTGCTGACGCTGGGGTTTGCGCTGCTTGCACTACTGCTGTGGGCCACAACCGGCAATGCCATGCCGTGGAGCCTGGCCCTGTTGTTGCCTGCCGCACTGGGCTGCGCAGTTTTGCTGGCGTGGTCCCGGTTCGGGCGCGCGATACTGAGTTTGCGCGACCTCGCTTATGCGCCAGTCTACGCGCTGCGGAAAGTTCCGCTGTATCTGAAATTTCTGGTGCGGCGCCAGGTCGAGTGGGTCCGCTCGCAGCGCGACAAACCTTGAGTTCTGAACTGTTGCCAGCCTTCCTGTTCGCCTTCAGAATCGACAGGATGGCAAACCGGAGGCTGGCAACCAGAATGATCCCGAGCAACCGCCGCGCCTGTGGCAGATGCGGGCTTGACAGAGTGCGCAGCCACGGCATCGAGTATTTTGCGATCGGGCGGCGCTGAGCGCGTCGTTGCAATGGCTTGCCGGCATGGCTGCACCGGCAGCGTCAAGCGGGCAGGGCCAGCACCGAAGCGCCATGCTGCGCTTCGCACCATCGACGCCAACGGCGCGGTAATGCAGGTTGCGGCAGCCATTTTCACGCTTGCAATGGGGCAGTGTTAAGGCAAATCATGCAGTCGGAGTGCACCATTTTCATTGTCGGCTTCGATATGATAAAAATGATGTTTCAGCGTCTGGCGCAAAATCTGTACAGGATTTGAAAAGCCAAGGCCAGGCGACCTTGTTTATTGGCAATACCAATGGTCTCGCTCAATCAGGAAGTTGCCGGTGTCGGCGCCTTGTCCGATTTCGCAGAACGCCTGACCCGCGCTGTGACGATGACTTTGGCTTGCCCCATGCAGGCGTTGACTACTTTTATGAAGGAAAAAAATGAAAGCGATGATACTGGCAGCTGGCAAGGGCACCCGGGTTCGCCCATTGACCTACGATTTACCAAAGCCGATGATTCCGATCCTGGGCAAGCCGGTGATGGCGTATCTGGTCGAACATCTGGCCCGCTACGGCGTGCGCGACATCATGGTTAACGTGAGCTATCTGCATGAAAAGATCGAGGAATACTTTGGCGAGGGCGAGCAATTCGGAGTCCAGATCGGCTATTCGTTCGAGGGTTACATCAACAACGCCGGCGAAATTGTGCCAGATCCGGTTGGCTCGGCCGGGGGCATGAAAAAAATCCAGGAATTCGGTGGATTTTTTGATGAAACGACGCTCGTGCTGTGCGGCGATGCGTTGATCGACCTGGATTTGAAATCGGCGCTGTTCGAACACCGGCGCAAAGGTGCATTGGCCAGCGTCATCACCAAGGAAGTGCCGTGGAACAAGGTGTCCGACTATGGCGTGGTTGTGACCGACGAGGATGGCAAGGTGCTGTCGTTCCAGGAAAAACCGCAGCAGGGCGAGGCGCGTTCAAATTTCGCCAGCACCGGCATCTATATTTTCGAACCGGGCGTGCTGGACCTGATCCCTGCTGGCAAGGTGTTCGATATCGGCGCCGATCTGTTTCCGTTGATGGTCGAGCAAGGCTTGCCATTTTATGCGCAAAAACGCTCATACAAATGGACCGACATCGGCAATATGATTGATTTCTGGACCGTGTCGCAATCGGTGCTGATGGGCGAAGTGGCGCAGATGAAGGTGCCGGGCTTGCAGATCTTTGATGGCTTGTGGGTTGGCTTGAATACGCGCATCGAATGGGACGGCACGGTCATCGAAGGGCCGGTGTATATCGGATCGGGTTGCCATATCGAGGCCGGTTGCCATATCGTCGGTCCGACCTGGATCGGGCACGGCAGCCACATCTGCGCCGGCGCCGAAGTGATTCGCAGCGTGTTGTTCGAATACACGCGCATTTCCCCTGCCACTTGTCTCGATGAAAGGGTTGTGTTCAAAAAGTATAGCGTCAATCGCGCTGGCGAAATGTCCCATGTTTCCGAATCTCACGACAACGCCTGGGGCAACGCGCGCGACCGGCGCCAGCAATACCGCTCGGACAGCGGTGACACGGCGTCCCACAAAGCATAGCGTATCTATCAGCGCATCATCAGTGTGCTCAGTAGCAGCGCCTCGAATTCGGCATGGAAGCGCGTCGCCAGTTGCGCCGGATCAGGTACCCGCTTGACGTCGGTGACGACGCCGAAATTGATCGATCCGGCATGGCTGAGCAAACTGATGCCGACACCGATGCCGCCCGACTGCGGTACCCAGAATAGTTGGTGCGCAATGCGCTGGCCGGCAAAGTAGCGCGGCTCCGACGGCCCTCTGACGTTGCTGATGACGGCGCTGGCATTTGCCGCCAGCGTGACCATGGCCTGTTCCCTGACCGCTTCGGGCGCCAGGGCGATGGCGGCAAGTATCGCCAGCGTCGCCGTGGCCTGGCGCGAACGCTTCAATTGGCGCATCCGCTGGTGCACTTGCAGTAACCGCGCGATCGGGTCTTCTTCGCTGATCGGCAAACTCAGAATGAACAAACCAAAGCGGTTGCCCAGCTCAGTAACAGGGCCGGGCGGGCGCAAATTGACGGGCACCATCGCGCGCAGTTCGATGGCAGCGACCATCTCGCCATGCGCGACCAGATAGCTGCGCAGCGCCCCGGTTACGCAACACAGCAATACATCGTTGACCGAGCAAGCGTGCGCTTCGGCCACCGCCTGGACGTCGAACAGCGGTAGCGGATCGGCCCAGGCGACCCGTTTCATGACGCCCTGTTCCCCTTTGTAGAGGGTCGATGCATCCGGCGTCATGCCGGCGATGACGGCCAATTCGCTCAGCAGGTCCAAGCCCTCCCGGGCCGCATCAACGGCGTGCGACGGATGTGCGATCCAGTCGCCGGCGGTGCCGGCCAGCGACCATGCCAGGCGCAGCATGTCGGCGATCGATTCGGTCTGCGGCCCGAGCATGCGTTCCCAACTGCCGTGTGGCGGCGCCGCGCCGATGTCGTGCCCTGATGCTGCCGGGTGTTGTGGGTCGGCGTCGGTCAAACCATTGATCACATGGGCCAGCGCATAGCCATCGCCATAGCAATGGTGTATCCGTAGCAGCAGCGCACTATTGCCATCGGCGGTATCGATGACATGAAATTGCCACATCGGCTTGCTCGGGTCCAGCGCCGTGCTGACCAGGTCGCTGCATACTTCCTCCAGTTCGGCGCGCCCGGCCTTGCCGGGCAACGCGATGTGGCGCACGTGCCAGTTTGCATCGAAACCGGGGTCGTCTTCCCAGTGCGCAATAGCGTCACCGCCCGTGTTAGCGCGCTCACCACCTTGCACGACGCGCTGGCGAAAGCGATGGAAACACAGCAAGCGGGTCCCGATCACGGCGCGCGCTTGCGGCAGCGTCAGGCGCCCCGACAACATCATCAGGCCACAGATCATCATCAGGTTGGTCGGCCGGTCCATCCGCAGCCATGCGCTGTCGATCCGCGACAGCGGTTCGTGCGCCTGGTCATGGTCTGCATTAAAAGTCATCGTGTCATTTCCCGTCCATCTACAGATGCAAGCCTTGCAGCAACTGCCGCATCAGCAATTGTTCGGTC
>JBLHNV010000215.1:0-5433 GCA_047623125.1 Janthinobacterium sp.
CGTTGAAACGCAAGACCTATGAAGTGCTGCTGGCCTGGAAAATCGAAAAAAGCCTGACCAAGGACCAGATTCTCGAAGTCTATATGAACCAGATTTATCTGGGCCAGCGCGCCTACGGCTTTTCATCGGCCGCGCAGATCTACTTCGGCAAGGAACTCAAGGACATCACGATCGCAGAAGCGGCGATGCTGGCCGGCTTGCCAAAAGCACCGTCGGCCTACAATCCGGTGGTCAACCGCAAGCGCGCCACCACGCGCCAGCAATACATCTTGCTGCGCATGCACCAGCTCAATTACATCACCGACGCGCAATTTGAACAAGCCAAGGTAGAGCAGCTGCATGTCAAGACCGACAGCAGCGCGTTCAGCGTGCATGCAGAATATGTCTCCGAAATGGCGCGCCAGCTGGTCTATGAGCAATTCAAGGAAGAGACTTACACGCGCGGCTTGAATGTGTACACGACCATCACCAAGTCCGACCAGAATGCCGCCTATACCGCACTGCGCAACGGCGTGATGGATTATGAAAAGCGCCATGGCTATCGCGGCCCGGAAGCGTATATCGACATCCCGTCCACCAAGTCCGATGCCGACGATGCGATCGAAACCGAACTGGCCGGCCATCCGGACAGCGACGACATCGTCGCCGCAATGGTACTGCAAGCGTCGCCAAAGCAAATCAGCGCCGTCACCGCTTCCGGCGCTGAAATCATCATCACCGGCTCAGGATTGTCGTTCGGCTCTGCCTGGCTATCGGAAAAAGCCGCGCCGAACCGCCGCATCCGGCGCGGTGCGGTAATTCGCGTGATGAAAAATGGCACGACCTGGAGCGTCACGCAAATGCCTGAAATCGAATCCTCTTTTGTCGCCATCAGCAGCAAGGACGGCGCCATTCGGGCGCTGGTGGGCGGCTTCGATTTCAACCGCAACAAGTTCAACCATGTCACGCAGGCCTGGCGTCAGCCGGGCTCTTCATTCAAGCCGTTCATCTACTCGGCTTCGCTGGAGCGTGGCCTGTCGCCGGCGACCATCATCAACGACGCGCCGATTTCTTTCGACGCCGGCCAGACTGGCGGCCAGGCCTGGGAGCCGAAGAACTACGACAGCAAATACGACGGCCCGATGACGATGCGCAGGGGCTTGATGAAATCGAAAAACATGATCTCGATCCGGATCCTGAACAAGATAGGCGCCAAATACGGTCAGGAATATGCGACCCGCTTCGGTTTCGACGCTGACAAGAATCCGCCTTACCTGACGCTGGCGCTGGGCGCAGGATCGGTCACACCGCTGCAAATGGCAGGCGCCTACGCAGTATTTGCCAATGGCGGCTACAAGGTCAGCCCTTACCTGATCACGAAAGTCACCGACAACGATGGCAATACTCTGTCGCAAGCGAAACCGAACGAGGCCGGTGTCGAGAGCAATCGCGTCATCGACGAGCGCAATGCTTACCTGATGGACAGCATGCTGAAAGATGTAGTGCGCGCGGGCACGGCGACCAAGGCTCTGGTGCTCAAGCGGCCTGATCTTGCCGGCAAGACAGGCACCACCAACGATTCAATCGATGCCTGGTTCGCCGGTTACCAATCAGAGCTGGTCGGCATTGCGTGGATGGGCTACGACCAGCCCAAGAACATGGGCAACCGTGAAACCGGTGGTGGACTGGCACTGCCGATCTGGATTTCCTACATGCAAAAAGCGCTGAAAGATATCCCGGTCAGCGAACGCGCGGTGCCGCCGGGGCTGGTGCAGATCGGCGACGAATACTATTACGAAGAAAGTCCGCCGGGGGTCGGCATCCAGAGCCTGGAAGCGGGTGCCCGCGGCACCCCGGAACAAGAAAAAGCCAGGAACGCGGTCAAGAACGAATTGTTCTAGCGCGGCTCCGGATCAGGCCAGCACGACCGGCGCGCCGCCCTGCGCGCTGGCGATCTCCGACAGCGCGGCGAACAATTCCGACTCGTCGCGCGTATTGACCCACTGTGCGCCATTGTGCTTGTAATGAAAGCCGCCCGATTTCGCAGCCACCCACAGTTCGCGCATCGGCGTCTGGCTGTTGACGATGATTTTCGAGCCATTGTCGATGAACTCGATTTGCAACACGTTGCCGCTGCGACTACACTCGACGTCGAGCAAATCAACATCGTTCAAACGGTCGAAGGCTGCCTCAATGGCGGCCAAAGTTGCTTCTGCCTGCACCAAAAATTCCGATTCGCTCATGCTACACTCCATGCCTGTGATCAAACCGTGATTCTAATCGTGAAATCAACTTTAGCGCTTTATATCGTCGTCGCCGCAGTCATGCTGGGCGGCTGCGGCCAGCCCGGCGCGCTGTATTTGCCGAAAAAACCTGCACCAGTGGCACCCGCGACCAAAGCCATCGCCACTCCAGCAGCTGCCGCCCCATCCACCACATCCGCACCTTCAGCCACTCAATAATAATATGTCGCATTTTTCCTATCAAGATGGCGTGCTGCACGCCGAAGGTATGGCGCTAAGCGCCATCGCCGCGCAATTCGGCACACCTACCTATGTATATTCCAAAGCCGCATTGCTGGAGAATTTCGCCTCTTATGCCGATGCCTGCCGCGGGCGCGATGCGCTGGTATGCTATGCAATGAAAGCCAATTCCAACCTCGCGATCCTGGACTTGCTGGCCCGTCAGGGTGCCGGCTTCGACATCGTCTCGGGCGGCGAATTGCTGCGCGTCATCGCCGCTGGCGGCGACCCCGGCAAGGTGATTTTTTCGGGTGTCGGCAAGAGCGAAGATGAAATGCGCCTGGCGCTGGGGCACGACATCTTGTGCTTCAACGTCGAATCGATACCCGAGCTGCATCGATTGAACCGGGTGGCCGGCGCGATGGGCAAGATCGCTCCGGTGTCTCTGCGCGTCAATCCGAATGTCGATGCCAAGACCCACCCATACATCGCAACGGGCTTGAAAGCCAACAAATTCGGCGTCGCCTTCGACGATGCGCTGGACACTTATCGGGTTGCCGCGCAACTGCCGCATGTGCGCGTGGTCGGCATCGATTGCCATATCGGCTCGCAATTGCTGGACGATGCGCCGCTGCTGGAAGCGCTGGACAAGCTGATCGACCTGATCGACGTGCTCGACGCCGAAGGCATCCATCTGCACCATCTCGATATCGGCGGCGGCATCGGCATCGCCTATGGCGAAGCAGGTGAAGCCGAACCGGTCGCCGTGCAAGCCTATCTGGGCCGCCTGTTCCAGCGCATCGATGCGTGGCGCCTTGAGCGCTACCACGGCGCGTCCATCAAGGTCATCTTCGAGCCGGGCCGCTCGATCGTCGGCGATATCGGCGTGTTGCTGACCGGCGTCGAATACATCAAGCCCGGCGTGGAAAAGAATTTTTGCGTCGTCGATGCGGCGATGAACGATTTGATGCGCCCTGCCCTGTATCAGGCGTGGATGGATGTCTGGCCAGTGCTGGAAAACAATGGCCCGCTGCTGTGCTACGACGTGGTGGGGCCGATCTGCGAATCGGGCGACTGGCTGGCGCGCGACCGGCATCTGGCCGTGGCCGACGGCGCTTTGCTGGCGATCATGGCAGCGGGCGCCTACGGCATGACGATGGCATCGAACTACAACACGCGCGGGCGGGCCGCTGAAGTGATCGTCGATGGCGAACTGTGCCATCCGGTACGCCGACGCGAAACGCCGACCGAATTGTTCGCGCTCGAAAGCATGGTCAAATAAATCAACAACAGGCCGCCCCGCGCTGGCCTGACACGCGCCCGGGCCTGACGATGTCAGGCTGCGCTGCGCCTGCGACGCCAGGCCCAGTAAAGCCGCACCCCCAGCAGCAATGCAACGACGCAGCCCGTGATGAACGGCTCGGTAAAATCATTCTTGCCAGCCTTCATCCACCAGAAGTGCAAGATGCCCAGCGGTGCGATCAGGTAAATCAGGCGGTGCAACCACATCCAGCGCTTGCCGCCCAGACGGCGCTGCATGCCTTTGGTGCTGGTCACGGCCAGCGGAATGAGAAGCAGGAAGGCGCCGAAGCCGACCGTGATGAACGGACGCTTGAGCACATCGATCAACATCGCCGCGACGTCGAAAAAATGATCGAACCACAAGAAGGTCGTGAAATGCAGCGTGGCATAGAAAAACGCAAACAGACCCAGCATGCGGCGCAATTTCAACAGCCAGTTCAAGGATGTCAGCCGGCGCAGCGGTGTCACGGTGAGCGTGATGCACAGCATGTACAAGGTCCAGTCGCCGGTCGCGCGCGTAATGAATTCGATCGGCGCAACCAGTTGGCCGCTGAGCGTTAGCCATGCCATGCGTGCGAAGGGCAACAGCGCCAGCATGGCAACGACGGCTTTGATCAACGTCAACTGGCGCCCGGTAGGGTTCCATGTCATACCGGTCCTAAAAGAATTTTTTCAAGTCCATCCCGGTATAGAGCGAAGCGACGTCGCTGTAGCCGTTGAACATCAGCGTCTTGCGCTTGGGCGTGAAGAAGCCGTCTTCGCCAATGCGGCGCTCGGTCGCCTGCGACCAGCGCGGGTGATCGACATTCGGATTCACGTTCGAGTAAAAGCCATACTCATCCGGCGCCACGCTATTCCACGCGGTGCGCGGCATGTCCTTGACGAAGCGGATCTTGACGATCGATTTGGCCGACTTGAAACCATATTTCCACGGCACCACGATGCGCACCGGCGCGCCATTCTGGTTTGGCAACGTCTGACCATACATGCCCAGCGTCAGCATTGCCAGCGGATGGTTGGCTTCGTCCATGCGCAAGCCTTCAACATAAGGCCAGGTCAGCACATTGCTGCTCAGGCCCGGCATTTGAGACTTGTCAGCCAGAGTAATGAATTCGATGTATTTGGCATTCGCGGTCGGCTCGACCTTCTTGATCAGGTTTGATAACGAATAACCGATCCACGGAATCACCATCGACCAGCCTTCGACACAGCGCAAGCGATAAACGCGCTCCTCTAACGGCGCCAGCTTCATCAAAGCGTCCAGGTCGAGCCTCATCGGCTTTTTGACCTCGCCTTCGATCTCGATGCTCCAAGGCTGCGTTTTCAGGCTGCCCGCGTACTGCGCAGGATCCCCCTTGCCGGTGCCGAATTCGTAGAAATTATTGTAGGTCGTCGCATCCTTGTAGGCACTCTGTTTATCGAGAACAGAGAAAGCCCGATTGCGTGCGGCCGCCAGTTTAGGCAGCCCAACGCCTTGCGCGAAAGCTTCGCGGTTGGCCATCTCGAACAAGGCGCCGCCGGCGATCGAGCCCGCGGCGATTTGCTTGATGAAGCTGCGGCGCGATTCAAACACGGCGCGCGGCGTGATTTCCGATGAAAACGGCATGTCGATGCCGTTGGGCCAGTGTTTGATCAGCATGGCAACTCCGAGGGTTCAATGGAAGGTGAGAAAGCGATTGGCAATGCATCG
>JBLHNV010000216.1:0-5415 GCA_047623125.1 Janthinobacterium sp.
GCCAGTTTCATCGAGGATCATCTGCGCTTTCACGCCGCCAATCTGTAGGCGAACGGAACTCGATCATGCGTCCGAAGCAGCAGGTCAGTGGCGACGAAATGGCTGCTCGTGGCCGGATAGCAGCAAGGCGATGTCCGATATCCAGTCGTGCGTGGGTGCGGCCTGTGCAAACGAGGCTGCCAATAGCACGCCGCCTATGCATGCTGCTGCCAAGGGCGGCAGCGCAGGCAGCGCGTGTGCCCGCGTGATCCGCATGAAACCGATGCTGACGGCAAACCCCAGCGTGCATCCGGCGATCACTTCCGAGGCCGAATGGGCATGGACTTCCAGCCGCGACACGCCGACCAGCAAGGCAAAAATGATGCCGGTACCTACGCCAAGCATGCGCCCGCGGGACGATGCCGATGGCAACGCGATGAAAAACAGTGTCGGGATCACCGCTGCGGCAAAGGTCGAGTGGCCGCTGATGCCGGTGAAGTCAAGCGCCGCGCTGCCGATGCCCCAGCCGATGAAGGCGATCTTCGTGATCGCCACCAGCGTCGATGCAATACTAAATAGCGCAAACCACCACAGCGCCATCTGTCGCATCCCGGTGGCCGCAAGCCAGGCGGTGATCCCCATGGCGGCTGGCAGCATGACGACCGCATCGCCAAATTTTGTAATGCCGAGCCAGGAAATCATCGTGTCATGCATCGCCAGTTGAGGAGAAGGCGGGATTGAGGAGCTGCCCGCTGCCGAAAGGCTGCTCAAGTTATCACATTTCGATCCAAGTTGATCAAATATCGGGTCAGCGATCGTCGTTCTGTCGTCGTCCGCGTGTTGCCGGCTGCGTGTTGTGGGGCGCATGTTGCTTCACTGCGTCAGGCGCTTTTGGGGGCGCCGGATTGAGCCGCTCGAGATTGAGCCGCTCGGGACTGAGCCGCTCGGGCCCGAGGTCTGGTGCGTCCTTGTCGAGCGACTGTTCCTGTTCGATGCGATGGGGCACATCCACCGTGTCATCAAAGGAGGGCGATCGCCGTCTCCTGTGCCATTTCGTCGGTCAGCGCTGTGCTCTGTTCGCGCCACTCTCTTAGCGCTTGCTGTTCTTTGCGTTCTTTTCGTCGGTGAACCGGCGCGGTGGCGCTGCTGCCATCGCGCCGGTTTGCTTCAGCGCGTGCTGCATCGGGCATTACTGCATCTTTTGTGGCGTGTTGCATCGTCATCTCCTTTGGCCTGGGGTATTCTTGCCATCAGATGCCGATAACTGCGGTGATACTGCCCTTGGCGATGTGTCCATGGCGCCCATGACGCATTTATCAAGCGATGGAAGTCTGATCCTCTCTCTGGTCTGGTCTGCTTTGGTGGCAGCGTCGAATTGACTGTTACGGTGCCATGCGCGTACCATATGGCCCGCAACCGACGATCGCCCTCTTATGGAAAACGGCAATGAAGAACGAGAAACTAACAACAGATGAATTCGATGCGCTGGAGCAAATCGCGCGCGGCACCAAAGGCGAGCGTATCAGTGCCTGCGTGGCGCGCAACAGCAAGCGCCTTGCCATCCTGAAACTGGTCAATTATGCCAAGGATGGCAGGTTGTCGATTACCGACAAGGCGCAACAGACGCTGTTCGTGCGGCGCTGCATCAAGGGCTTACGGGCTGTGGGTGACGATCCGCACACCAAGCTGGAACCGGATATCGCTTATTTTCTCGGCAAGAAAGCGCACATCATCGCGCGCGCGTCAGGCGATGGTCATGACATCACCGAAAAAGGCCGCGAATCGCTGGCCGACATGGATCTCCTCGGGCTCTGAAGCAACAAACATGACGCACCAAACACGCTGCAAGCGACCCGAGCATGCAGCGCCAGCTGGGATATCCGTTTCAAGGAGCTGTTTATGGAAAAACCGATGACCTGGTCGGCGCATGAATTGAGCATGACGGTGTTGATGACGCCTGACATGGCCAATTTTTCCGGCAATGTGCATGGCGGCACGATCCTGAAGTATCTCGACAGTGTCGCCTATGCGTGTGCGAGCCGGTATTCGGGCAGTTACGTGGTGACGCTGTCGGTCGACCAGGTGCTATTCTTGCAACCTATCCATGTGGGCGAACTGGTCACGTTCCTCGCTTCGATCAACTTTACCGGCACCACGTCGATGGAAGTGGGCATCCGGGTGGTGACTGAAAATATCCAGAAGCGTCTGGTGCGCCATGCGAACAGTTGTTATTTCACGATGGTCGCGGTCGATGTCAACGGCAAGCCGGTCGCGGTGCCGTCGCTCGACCTGATTACCGACGAGCAAAAAGTCCGCTTCGAGCAAGCCCGGTTGCGCAAGCATTCGCGCAAGAAAAAGCCGGGTTAGTGCACCCGGCCTGCGCCGGCTGATCAGCCAGACCATGAGGCGCACCAGCATCTGATTGAAAATGGACAATCCCCGACCTTGGCCCGGCGCTAGCAGTTTCTGTACTCGCAGCGCCCGGGTTGGCGGGGTTCTGTGTTGCGCCAGAACCATTGACGGCAAAGACGATTCGATTATTGCGGGCAATGCCGCAAAACCAGCAGGTGCAATTATGGAAGCTCAGCTTGCGTCGTTCCAGCATCGCCTCGTGGCGGGCGCCATGCGTGAAAATATTGGCTACCAGAACGCCGCCCTCGCGTAGCGAATGCAGCCCGCTTGGTGCGCCATGATGTCATGCCGATGTCATTTTCAGCGCGTATCCTGATTGGTTTTTTGGTGGCAAATTTTCGCGGTAAAGATAAATAGAAGAGGTTGGTATGTACGCTGCAGTTGATCTGGGATCGAATAGTTTTCGCCTGCACGTCGGCCGCCACGACGGCGATGTCATCAAGGTATTAAAGAGCATGCGCGAGCCGATACGACTGGCTGCAGGCCTGGATGCGAATGGCAACCTGACCGAAGCGGCAATGCAGTCGGCACTGGCTTGTTTGACAAATTTTCGTCTGGCGCTGGCCGCCTATTCTCTCGAAGCGGTGCGAGTGGTGGCGACATCGACGCTGCGGGTGGCCAATAATGCGGCGCTGTTCCTGCCTGCGGCTGAACTGGCGATCGGTTATCCGATCGAAATCATTTCTGGCGAGGAAGAAGGGCGTTTGATCTACATGGGCGTGGCCAATTCGCTGGCCACAAGCGACGAACGGCGCCTCGTCATGGATATCGGCGGCGGCTCTACCGAGCTGATCCTGGGCCAGGGCCAGGAAATCGAACGGGTCGAATCGTTTGGTCTGGGCACCGTCAAGCAAAGCCTGTCCTTTTTTGTCGGCGGCCGTATTGATGCAGCGTCTTTCGAAGCAGCGATCCTGTCGGCGCGCAGCCATTTCGAAGATGCCGCTCCACCCTATCATCCGCAACACTGGAGCAGCGCTTACGGTTCGTCAGGCACGATACGCGCGATCGCCGAGATCATCGCCAAGAACAACCTGGGAAGCGGCGACTTGTCGGGTGAGAGCCTGGAAGCCTTGCAACAACGCTTCATTGAGTTCGGCCATGTCGGCAAGATCGATATGCCGGGCTTGCGGCCGGATCGGGCTTCCACCATCATCGGCGGGTTGGCGATCTTGATTGCGCTGGTCAGGGAGCTCGATATCGTGGTGATGATGCCGATCGAGGCAGGTTTGCGGATGGGCGTGATGTGGGACTTGTATTTGCGCTCGACCAAGCGCGACCGGCGCGAACAATCGGTGCGCGCATTTCTGCAAAAATTCCGTGCCGACGAGCAGCGTGCCGACAAGGTTGCCAACGATGCCGCATTGCTCTTTGCGCAGCTGAAGCCGGCCACCGAAGGCCATACCAAGTACTTGCGCTGGAGCGCCTTGCTGCATGAGGTGGGGCTGGTCGTCTCGCAGACCGGCTATCACAAGCATGCCGCCTATCTGATCGAAAATGCCGATTTGCCTGGATTTACGACGCGCGAGCAAAAGTTGATGGGCAAGCTGATCCTGGCGCAGCGCGGCAGCTTGCGCAAGGTGGCCGATGCGTTGGTCGATCCCGATTTTGTCAAGGCTGTGCTGGCGTTGCGGCTGGCGATTCTGTTCATGCATTCGCGAATAGAAGTCGGCGCCAGCCCACTGAAACTGCGCATCAAGGGACGGATCGAGCTGGAAATCAAGCGCGAGTGGGTCACGCATCATCCGACGGTGTCGTACTGGATGGAGAAAGAGCAGGAATTGTGGGATGACGTGGGCATCGATTTCAGCATCAGGGCGAGTGCTTAGGCTGTGGCTGCATTGACTCAGGCCAGATACCGCGCCAGCATAATTTGAATAAAGAGTATATATTGTTTATATTATTTTAAATTGGGCCACTCAATGAACAAAGCAACTTCAATCAAGACGGCAGCGGTCGCTGACAGCAACCAGAAGACACTGTTTCCGACTGCGGCCGGCATGCAAAAAGCAGCAGCAGACAAGGCTGCAGCCGCTGTAAAAACAACAGCAGCTGCCAAAGCCACTGCTACTGCAAAAGCACCGCCAGCAGCCAAGCCCGCTGCTACTGTAAAAACAGCAGCAGCCAAGCCCGCTGGTACTGTAAAAACAGCAGCAGCCAAGCCCGCTGGTACTGTAAAAACAGCAGCAGCCAAGCCCGCTGGTACTGTAAAAACAGCAGCGGCCAAGCCCGCTGGTACTGTAAAAACAGCAGCGGCAGCGAAAACAGTTACAACCAAGCCGGTTGCAGCGAAAACCGCGGCAGCCAAGCCAGCAGCGGCAGCGGTCGATCTCGACGCCAGAGACAAGGCGCGCAAATCCAAGTTGGTGCGCGACAGCTTCACGATGCCGGAGCAGGAATACGCGGTGCTGGGACAAGTGAAAAAGGCGTGCCTGAAGGCGGGTTTCGACATCAAGAAAAGCGAATTGCTGCGCATCGGCGTCGCGCTGATCAACCAGATCGACCTGGTGACGCTGAAAACCGTGCTCGTTGCCTTGCCACAACTGAAGACTGGCAGACCAAAGAAGAGTTGATGCTCTGTCACGGAAATGACATCGGTATGTCATTTTGCTGAAGTATTGCTGAGTTACGCTTGTTTCATCTCCATGAAAAGGGTGAAGCATGCAAAACGCAATCACGTCTGTCGAAGGCAATCCCCGGGCCGCCAAACTGGTTCTCAGTTTGGCCTCTACCCATGAAGAAGTGCGCGAAGTGCAGCGCTTGCGCTACAAGGTATTCATCGAAACGGCGGGCCTGTCTGCTTTGATCAGCGAAGATGGGCTGGACCGCGATGAATTCGATACGTATTGCGATCACCTGATCGTGCGCGATTCCGATACGCTCAAAGTGGTTGGCACCTATCGCGTGCTGAGTGCGGTGCGCGGCGCCAAGATTGGCCGCGTGTATGCCGAAAACGAGTTCGATCTGGGGCGTCTGGAGCATCTGCGCGAGCGCATGGTCGAAGCGGGCCGGGCTTGCATTCATCCC
>JBLHNV010000217.1:0-5412 GCA_047623125.1 Janthinobacterium sp.
TGGTTTCCTGGAAGCCGATGCAGTCGAAGTGGGCAACCTGATCGCCGACGTGCTTGATCATCCGCACGATGCCGCGACCATCGAACGGGTCAAGGCGGCCGTCAAGGTGCTGGCCGATGCGCACCCGGTTTATGCCTGACGTGCATGCCTGATCATCGTCACTTAGTCGTCCTTGGTTAGTCGTCCTTAGTACCTGATCTTGCCGGCATCGTTTGCAACGGTGCCGGCAAGATCCCGAATCAGCCAGCTTAAGCGTTACCCGTCAACATGAAATGTCCATTCTGTCAGCATGCGGATACCCAAGTCCTCGATACGCGCGTATCCGAAGAGGGCGATGCGATCCGGCGCCGCCGGCGCTGCGGCAAATGCGATAAGCGCTTCACCACTTACGAGCGTATCGAACTGGTGATGCCGACCGTCGTCAAGAAGGACGGCAGCCGGACCGAATATATCGCCGCCAAGTTGCGTGGCAGCCTGATGCTGGCGCTGCGCAAGCGCCCGGTTGCGGCCGCCTCCGCCGATGCCGCGATTCTGGCGATCGAAGAGAAGCTGTTAACTAGCGGCAAGCGCGAAATCGATTCCGGCTACATCGGCGAACTGGTAATGCAACAACTCAAACAGTTGGACAAGATCGCCTACATCCGCTTCGCCTCCGTGTACAAGAATTTCGAAGATCTAGCTGAATTTCAGGATGCGATCGCCGAAGTCGGCCACGAACGCAAACCTGGCACACCCTAGCGCAACTGCGGCAACTCCAGCAACTGCGGCAACTCCAGCAACTGCGGCAACTGCGGCAACTGCGGCCATGATCCATCCTGCCATTTTTTATCGTCGCGCCGCGTTGTGCCATCGTTCGCCATCGCTTGTGATTTCTCACGTGTGCGGCGCGGGTGCGCTGCTACCTTGACTTCGAACCGTCGGCCTTGAGCGCATCGCCAAGACCGGGCACGGATTGCAAAGGGGTGGCATGGGCATACAGCGCGCCATGGGCTTTACGATCATCGAGGTGCTGGTCGCCGTGCTGGTGCTCGGGCTCGGATTGATCGGTGGCGCGGCCATGCAATTGGCGGCGCTGCATGCCCGGCATCAATCGACGTTGCTGTCGAATGCAGTCCAGTTGGCGTCGGCGATGGCCGACAGCATGCGTGCCAATGCCGAACAAATGCAGCTTGGCGATGCCGGCAATCCCTATCTCGGTCTCGATTATGATGCGCAATCGGATATGCCTGCGGCGCTTGGGGCCAGCGCGTGCTTTTCGGCGACGGCGCACTGCGACAGTGCCCAGATGGCCAGTGTCGATATCGGCGAATGGAAGCGACAACTGAGAACCGGTGTGCCGGGCGGACGCTTTGTCATTTGCCGCGATGACAAGACATGGGACGATGCTGGCAAGCGTCTGGACTGGACTTGCAGCAACGCCCCGACGGCGCCGATCGTGATCAAGCTGGGCTGGAAAAAATCCGCAGCGCAAGGCAGCGTCAGCGCGCCTGTCGTGATGCTGGCGCTGACCGAGGCATCCAGATGATAGCGATGGCGCGACGGCGGCAGCCGGGCTTTAGCCTCGCCGAGCTGATGATTGCAGTTGCGCTCGGGCTGCTTGTGACACTCGTTGCGAGTGCCTTGCTGGTTTCTTCCAGTGCGGCCTATCTGGAGCAGGGCGAAGCACTGCAACTGGACGATGGCGGGCGCTATGCGCTGGAAATCATCGGCCGTTCGATACGTCAGGCCGGATACGTCCACCGCGATGGCGCTGCCGCACCGGTCATGGCCGAGGTGTCCGATAACGGTTACATCAGCGGACTCGACGCCAGCAGGGTCAGCGCGAGGAGCGCAGGCATTACCGATGCGCTCTCTGGCGGAGCCAGTGGCGTCATGCATGGTGTCATCAACGGCAGCGACGTGCTGGCGCTGCGTTACTTTGGCGCCGGCCCCGGCTTCCATGGCGATGGCTCGGTGCAAAATTGCGGCGGCTTCGGCGTCGGCGCTGCCAGTTCTGAGCAAGAGCGTGGCTGGAGCATTTTCTATGTCGCCGAGGATGCCGACGGCGAGGCCGAATTGCGTTGCAAATACCGTGGTGAAAATGGCTGGAGCGCCGGTGCGATCGTGCGCGGTGTCGACTCATTCCAGGTGCTGTATGGCATCGATACCGACGTGCCACCGGACGGACTGGCGAATCGCTATCTGAATGCCACGGCGATCGATGCGATCGACATGGCGCTGCCGCTGGTCGGTGCTGACCTTGCATCCAGAGACCGCGACAAAAACAGCAAGACCAGCTGGAAACGCGTGGTCAGCATCAAGCTGGCGTTGCTGCTGCATGGCGGACGCGGTTCACGCCCGGAAAATGTGCCATTGCAGTTCGATCTGTTTGGCCAGGCTTACAGCGCAGCCCAGGGCTTGGATGATCGCGGCGTGCACATCGATGAAGGCGCGCTGGCGCCGGCGCTGCGGGCCCGGGCCCGCAAGTTGGTCGAGGCCACGATTGTGTTGCGCAATCCATCCATGTAGGGCGGCGGACATGTCGGCTCATTTGCAGCAATCCTTGAAAGCCGAGCAGGGCGCCGCGCTGGTGCTGGTGTTGTGCATGCTGATCGCGATGCTGCTGCTGGGTGCATCAGCGGCGCAAATGGCTTTGCAAGGCGAGAAAGCGGCGCGCGGCGAGCGTGACCGGCATATTGCATTTCAAGCGGCCGAGGATGCCTTGACGGATGCTGAAAATGATATTGAAGGACGTCCAGGCGCTGCTGGTCGCAGCGCCATCTTTGCCGCCGATAGCGCAATCGGTTTTGTCAGCGCTTGTGGCGCAGGGACCGGCAATGTGTATCTCGGACTGTGCTTGCTGGCGGCGCCGGGCGAGGCGCCGGCATGGCATAGCGTCGATCTTTCCGGGCCAGAATCAAAAAATAGTCGTTTTATTGCGTACGGAACATTTACCGGCGCGGCAATGGGTACCGGACGCGGATTTCAGCCGTTCCAGCGCTCCCGTTACATCATCGAGCTGCTGCCCTACATACAACCGGGCGAGGATGCCGGAATGTCGCAGCGCTATTTCTATCGGATTACCGCGATCGGTTTCGGGGCGCGCGACACGACCCAGGTCATGTTGCAAAGCTATTACCGCAAGCCGGGTTTACATGCAGCGCAGGTGCGGCCTTGAAGGCGCGCGAGCCTGGTCGTCCTGGCCGTCAGGCAAGCATGCTGCTGAGCGTGATGTTGAGCCTGGTCTTGGCCTGGGCGGTTGGCGCGGTGGACGAGAACGCGCCCGACATCGGGCCCGACATCGCGCCTGATGAAGGCCCGAGCGCCATTGTCGAGGCCGCCGATGCGCAGATGTGTTACCGCGCCCCGGGCAAGCGTGGCGCTTTGGATGCGGGCGCAAACCACGACAGCGTGACGCTATTGTCATCGGGTGCAACATTGGGCACACCACCGGACACTGGCATTGCCGTGCTCCAGGCCGGGCATGGGGTACTCGACGGGAGTGGCAGCTTGAAGAAATTCAGCGCGACCATGGATGCTGCAGGTCATTTGCAAGCGGGTGCGCTGTTGTGGGATGCCGGCGCCATGCTAACGGGTGATCCGGTCAGCAATCCACCCCAACTGCCAGAACCGACAGCGGATCTGCGCCATATTTTTACGCTGCGCCACAATGCTGACCAGTCCACTAGCACGATCGCGTTGCGGTGGATGGCTCTGGGGCCGCAACAGCGCGCTGCGCTGGACCGGGCTGCGCCGTTGGCTGCTGCCGATGGCTTGGGCCAGCGCAGGCTTGACTTCTTGCGCGGCGATCGCACTCTGGAAGTTGGCCAGCCCGGCGGCATTTTCCGGCGCCGCAGCAGCGTGTTGGGCGACGTCATCCAGGGCGCACCGCTGCAAGTCGGTGCGCCATCGGCAGGGATCTATGGCGCCGACTATGCCGATTTTTTTGAGCGTCATGCACAACGTGCTGCAGCGCTGTATTTCGCTGCCAACGATGGCATGTTGCACGCTTTCGATGCGAGCGACGGGCGCGAATTGTTTGCCTATGTGCCCAATTTGTTGCTGCCTGTGCTGAGCGCGCTCAGCAGCACGGCGCCGCAGCAACCCTATGTTGGCGGCGCCGCCAGCGCCATCGAAGCGAGTGTCAACGGCGTATGGAAAACGATTCTGGTCGCTGGCCTCGGGGGCGGCGCGCGCGGAATCTATGCGCTCGATATCAGCGCACCGGATCAATTCGAGCGCGGCAGCGGTGCGCTGTGGGAATTTGGCAGCGCAGACGATGCCGCGATCGGCCATGTGTCCGATGCGCCGTTGATTGCCAAATTCCGGACCGCAGCCGTGCATGGCGTGGCCGCATATCGCTATTTTGCCGTGTTGCCGGGCGGACTCAATGCCCAAGCCGGTTTGTTAGGGACCAACGCCCTGTTCTTGCTTGCGCTGGACAAGTCGCCGACGGCGCCTTGGCAATTGGGCGTCAACTATTACAAGCTGAGCACGCCGCTGAGCGCTGGCATGGCAGGCAGTGCGCTGGGGCCGCCGGCTTTGGCGCTCGGTCCCGATGGTACGGTGCGCAGTGCTTACGCCGGGGATGTGGCGGGCAATCTGTGGCGCTTCGATTTTTCGACGTCATCGGCTGGCAGCCCTGACATCGACTTGTTGTTCGTGGCGCGCGATGCGACAGGCTTGCGCCAACCGGTCACGCAGCGACCAAGCGTGACCTTTGCCCCCGGTGGTGGCTATCTGATCCTGTTTGGCACAGGAAAGCTACTCGAAGCGTCCGACAGCGATGCTGCCAATTTCAAGCCGCAATCGTTTTATGCGATCCGCGATGCTGCCAATCCGGTGCCAGGCTCAAAGGGAAATTCAGCGGCAAACTCAAAGGCCAAGCCGGTTGCGTTGGTGAGCGGGCGCGCTGCACTGGCAGCGCGCACGTTGCGCGGCAGCATCGATGGCGCGGCCGGTTTTGCCGTCGATGCCGCGGATGCGTCGCTCAAGGACGCCCTTGCGGGTTGGTATCTGGACTTCCCGCATGCCGCCAGCAGCGGCGAGCGTAGCATCAGCAGCGCCGTGCTGGCCGCCGGAAAAGTGTTTTTCAATACGGTATTGCCAGGTAGCGCGCCCTGTTCGATAGCTGCTTTGCGCAGCTACGGCATCGATGTTTTGTTCGGACTGGCGTTTGACGCCAACGGCGTCACGCACAGCGGCAGCGTGACGGGGCAATTGGCGACCGATACGGTAGGCGGTACGCCGCTGTTGGTGCTGGGCAACGTCGACGTGGGGCGGAAAAACGGTATCGGAGCCAGGGCAGTCACGACGTACTACCGCATCTTCAATGGCGCCAATGCAGCGGGCGCAGTGATGCTGACCATGCCGGCGGGGCGCATCGGCTGGCGCGAGATTCCCAATTGGCCCGAACTGCATCAGGCGGCCAGC
>JBLHNV010000218.1:0-5370 GCA_047623125.1 Janthinobacterium sp.
TGACCACTTGCGCGGGCATCATCTGGCTGTTCTGGATTGCCAAGCTGAGCGGCTGGCCATCGCAACTGGCCTGGAATGTGCTGAAACTGGTGCCAGGTCATACGCCCGAATTTGGCGTGCCCGCTTTTATCGTCGCCTTGTCTGCCACTGCTGGCTGGATCACACTGGTGCACTGGCGCATCTCGCGCCAGCCAGCCGTGCTGTGGCGCGCCGTCGTGCTTTCTTCGAGCGGGCTGATCCTGATCTGGATCCTGCTGATGACGCTGTTCCTGCCCGAGCTGAACTACAGCAAGAGCTACGCCAGCGTGGCGCACCAGATCGCACAAAAGCTGCCACCGGCCATCTCCTGCATAGAGACCAATGTCGGCCCGGCGCAGCGCGCCTCGTTCGCGTATTACGGCAACTTGCCGTTTGCCGGCGTCAGGGACGAACGCGGACGCTGCAATGTGCTGCTGTTGCAAGACAGCATCAAGCTCAGGGATACCCGGGAAATCGAACGTCAGTACCGCGGCAGGGAATGGAAACTGCTATGGGAAGGGCGCCGCCCATCGGATCGCGACGAACGTTTCCGCCTGTACCACCGCGCCGGTTAGGCTCGCGCCAAATACGCCGGACATCAAAAACGGGCGTTACGCGAAACGCCTGTATGATCGGCTTATCGCCCGCCTACCGGAGGTGCAACATGAACCGACGTCGCTTTTTTCTGAAAAATGTACTGGCATCCTCGCTGATTCTGCCCGGGCTGGCCCGCGCGGGCCGGACCAGCCCGGCACCAGCAGCCGAGCGCAGCCTGCGCTTCTACAATACGCACACCGGCGAAACTCTGCGCAGCGTGTTCTGGGCCGAAGGCCAATTCCTGCCCGAGGCACTGAGCGACATCAACAAGCTGCTACGTGACCACCGCAGCAATACCATCGCCGCCATCGATCCGCAACTGCTGATCTTGCTCGACAAGGTCAGCTCCCAATTCGGCAACGACAACATCATCCATGTGATTTCGGGTTACCGCTCGGCACAAACGAATCGCAAGCTGGCCGCACGCAGCAAAGGCGTGGCCAAACACAGCCTGCACCTGGAAGGCCGGGCGATCGATGTCCGCATTCCCGGACGCGACCTGTCCAGCTTGCACCGCGCCGCGCTGGATCTGAAGGGCGGCGGCGTCGGCTATTACCCCGATTCGCAATTCATCCACATGGATACCGGGCGCGTGCGCAACTGGTAATCCTGCAGCAGGAATTTTCCGCTACCGTTCAATGTCGGCGAAACACGCGTACTGAGCATGCAACTTGCCAGGCCCGATTTCAAGCTGGATGTTGCTTGACCCACGCGACATAAGCATCCATCCAACTTTGCAGGAATTTCACGCTGTCCTGGCCGATGTTGCCGGCAGCGTCGAACAAGCCGTCCTTGACCTGGAGGAAAGCGTCGGGCTGGGCCAGTGTTGGCACGTTGAGGCAAGAGAGCACGTTGCGCAAGTGCTGCTGCGCCAGCGCGGTGCCGATCACGCCCCGCGACACGCCGATCACCCCAGCCGGCTTGCCAGCCCACACACTCTGGCCATAGGGGCGCGACGCGTGGTCGATTGCATTCTTGAGTACGCCCGAAAACGAACGATTGTATTCAGGACTGACGAACAGCAAACCTTGCACTGCGGCGATCTGGGACTTGATGCGCAGCACCGAGGCAGCCTGGTTGCCATCGTCGTCTTCATTGTACAAAGGCAGGTCGTTGATATCGATAAGGGTGAATGAAAATTCGGGCGGCGCCAGCTTTGCGAGCGCGTAGGCCAACTTCCGGTTGAACGAATCCTTGCGCAAACTGCCGACAACGACAGCGATTTGATATTGAGCCATGTAAACTCCCATCAACAATATGGATAAGGAGATAGCCTATCCGATCCTCGCCAACCCTGCAGTGCCGCGCACCAAAGAAAAACGGGGAAACAGCCTGATGGTTGTTCCCCCGTTCTTGTCACGCTACCTGGTCACGTTGTGCTCATTGAGCATTTAGGACTTCGGGCGACTCGACTTCGGTTTCGACGCAGTGACTGGCTTCTTGTCGGCGCCGCGCTGCTGTGGTGCCGACATGCCACCGGCATCGGGAGCGATGCGCAGTTGCTGGCCTGCCACCAACACCGTCTTCAGGTGCGCCAGGATGTCGTCCGGCATGCCGTTTGGCAATTCGAGCACGCTGTGATCGTCGAAGATATCGATGCGGCCGATATGCTTGGCTTCCAGGTTGGCTTCGTTGGCGATCGCGCCGACGATATTGCTCGGCGTCACCAAATGCTTGCTGCCAACTTCAATCCGGTAGCAACTCATGCCGCGCCCTTCCTTGGCTGCGCGTGGCGCCTTGGCCGGTGGCGCGACTGGCGCTGGAGCAGCCACTGGCGCTGATACCGGTGCTGGCTCGCTGCGCGGTGCCGCCGTTTTCCTGGCAGGGGCAGCGACCAGATCCGGCGTCACTGAGGAAGCCGGCGTGGCGGCGCCGTCGCGGCTGATGCGCAATTGCTGGCCTGCAACCCACACCATTTTCAACTGATCCAGCAATTCGCCGGGCAAGTTGTCCGGCAAGTCGAGCACGCTGTAATCGTCATAGATTTCGATGCGGCCGATATGCTTGGAATCGATGCCCGCCTCGTTTGCGATCGCGCCGACGATGTTGCCCGGCTTGACGCCGTGCGCATGGCCCACTTCGATGCGGAAGGTGTGCATGCCGGCATCGGCCGGGCGCACGAGGCGCTCTTTCTTCGCGAAGGCCGGACGCTCGCTGCGTTCGAACCGATCCGAGCGCTCGGGCCGTTCACTGCGTTCGAACCGTTCGCTGCGCTCGGGCCGTTCGCTGCGTTCGCTGCGTTCGCTGCGTTCGAAGTCGCGCGCCGGACGGTTGTCGGTCCACGAAGGCGCTTGTGCCTTCTTGTCCAGCAGCAAAGGCACATTGCCGCGCGCCATCTTGGCCAGCGCAGCAGCGATCTCGATCGCGGGAATATTGCGCTCGCGCTCGAAATCCTCGATCAGCGAACGGAATTGCTCGAGTTCACCCAGCCCCAGCGTTTCGCTGATCTGGTCCTTGAATTTGGCGATGCGCACATCGTTGACGGCTTGTATGGTCGGCAATTCGAGCATTGCGATTGGCTGGCGGGTCGAACGCTCGATCGCCTTCAGCAGATTTTTCTCACGCGGCGTGATGAACAAAATCGCTTCGCCGCTGCGTCCGGCGCGGCCGGTACGGCCGATGCGGTGGGTATAGCTTTCCGGATCGTGCGGCACGTCGTAATTGATCACGTGGCTGATGCGCTCGACGTCCAAGCCGCGCGCGGCGACATCGGTGGCGACCAGAATATCGATCTTGCCATCTTTTAGCTGGGCAATCGTGCGCTCGCGCTGGGCTTGCTGGATATCGCCATTGATCGCGGCGGCCGAAAAGCCGCGCGCCTGCAATTTGCCGGCCAGTTCTTCGGTACCGAGCTTGGTGCGCGCAAAAATGATCATGCCGTCGAAGGTTTCCGCTTCCAGGATGCGGGTCAGCGCGTCGAGCTTTTGCATGCCGGAAACAAGCCAGTAACGCTGGCGAATATTGTCAGCGGTGCCGGTCTTGGCAGCGATCGTGACTTCCTTCGGACTGTCCAGATACGTGTTCGCGATGCGCCGGATGACGGACGGCATCGTAGCTGAGAACAGCGCGCTCTGGCGCGTCGAAGGCGTTTCTTTCAGGATGCGTTCGACATCGTCGATGAAGCCCATGCGCAGCATTTCATCAGCTTCGTCGAGCACCAGCGTCTTCAGTTTCGACAAATCAAGCGACCCTTTGTCGAGGTGATCGATGACACGACCGGGCGTGCCGACGACGACGTGCACGCCGCGGCGCAGCGCCGACAGTTGCGGGCCATAGCTTTGGCCGCCGTAGATTGGCAGCACATGAAAACCCGGGATATGGGTCGCGTAGCGCTGGAACGCTTCGGCCACCTGGATCGCCAGTTCGCGCGTCGGCGCCAGCACCAGCGCCTGTGGCACGGTTTGCGCCAGATCGAGGCGGGACAGGATTGGCAACGCAAACGCTGCCGTCTTGCCGGTGCCGGTCTGGGCCTGGCCCAGCACGTCGCGGTTACTGAGCAGCAAAGGAATGGTGGCGGCCTGAATCGGCGACGGCGACTCATAACCGAGCTCCTTCAGCACGCGCAGCAGCGGCTCGCTGAGGTTGAGATCGGAAAATAAGGAAGTAGGTGTTTCAGACATGTATGGACTCGCAAGTTCGCTCGGATCGCCCAATGCGAAAAGAGTTAACCCTAGTTTACCCTGTAGTTGCTCGTACCGGGCAAAACCCGATACAAGTTCGGCGATAAAATGCGCAATACGGGCTAAATAAACAGCAATACCGCACTCATCTTGCAGATTGGATCTGATTCGGTGCCGATTCGCTACCTGCGGAGCAGGTCCGGCGGCGCCGCACAAAAAAGTGTACGATAAGACCAGCATAGCGATGCGCGCCGCTGCCACTTGCAGGCCGGTGCGCTTTTTTTTGACATCAGACAATACAAGGGAGCAAGCATGGAAGCGACATCAAGATGGATCAACATTGAGGGCGACGACGGCCCGTTCCAGGCCTATTTATCGTTGCCGCGCGGCGGCAAGGGTCCGGGCATCGTTTTGCTGCAGGAAATTTTCGGCGTCAACACGCACATTCGCAGCGTCGCCGACCAATATGCCGCCGACGGTTACGTGGTGCTGGCGCCCGATCTGTTCTGGCGCAGCGGCCCGCATATTGAACTCGGCTATGAAGCCGATGACTGGAACCACGCCGTTGGTTTCATGCAAGCGGTCGACCTGGGCAAGACGAAATCCGATATTGCCTGCACGGCGCAAGCTTTGCGCGCCCTGCCAGGCGTGGACGACAAGATCGCTTCGATTGGCTATTGCTTCGGCGGCATGCTCAGCTACCTGACAGCCATCGATGGCGTCGTCGATGCGGCCGTTGCCTATTACGGCGGCGGGATACAAAACCATCTGGCCATTGTCGACCGGCTCACAGTCCCGTTGCTGATGCATTTCGGCGCGCTCGATAGCCACATTCCCGTCGCCGCCGTGCAACAGATCGCTGAAAAGTTTGACGACAACCCCAACGTCGAGATCCACGTCTACCCGCATGCCGAGCATGGTTTCAACTGCGCGCACCGCGCCAGCTATCATCAACGTGCTGCCGCCCAGGCGCACGGCAATACGCTCGTTTTCCTCAGCGAGAATCTGTAACAGCCTTAACGCAAGCTGCACGTAAGCTGCACCGGGCGCTCGCCCCGGTGCGCTGACTTGGGCGCTCGCCCCGGTGCGCTGACTTGGGCGCTCGTCCCGGTGCGCTGGCCCGGCACACTACCTG